>CAXHHE010000027.1:0-16865 GCA_964016365.1 uncultured Bacteriovorax sp.
GAAGTGAAGACCAGTTAGAAGCAGGATCAATAAATCGCGTTTCTCGCTGTAATATAGAGCAATTTCAGGGTTTTTCAGAGCGAAGTTCGCGCTGATCGCACTCAATAAAACGTAGATAGTGAATGGATAAATAAGTCCAGTTACGAATACCAGGATAGAAGCATATAAGCTCAATCTGTATTGGAACTTGGGATTAATTAAATAGATTTTTCTACTGTAAGACACGAGATCCCCTAAAGCATTCAAAATATACTTTTATTTTAGTGTATAAAGGCGCGCACTCCTAGGAAAAATTGAAACACCCTGACAATTGTTGACGAGTCCCATCAGTCATTGGAAAACCTTTAACAATCGTAGCTCTTCAGGTATAAATACCCTTGGAAAAAATCAAAATTTAGGGGCCTTTATGACCATTGAAAACATCCAAAATCAATTAAAAGTTATCGTGAATCCAAATACGGGAAAAACTCTTCATGAAGAAGGGAGAATCGTCGAAGTAAAAGCAGACCAAAATGAACTGCTATTTAAATATAAACGCGATGGAATTACGCCGGAACAAAAGCGCGCGATCGAAACACTTGTTGTAAATATTGCAGCTCCAACATATTCGGCAGACAAAGTAACTGTTCTGACAATCTCAGAAAACTCAGCAGACGTTTTTGCTGGAAAAACTTTTACTAAGCCAGAAACAAAAGCAGCGCCAGCTGCCGCTGCTCAAATTAAAACAGGCCATGGTCCAGTTGGACAAAATAAGAAACACGTTGCTGGTGCAAAGAAAGTTATCGCCGTGTCTTCATGTAAAGGTGGAGTTGGTAAATCGACAGTGTCGGTTAACTTAGCTTTCGCTCTAAAAAATCTTGGATTAAAAGTAGGTCTTCTGGATGCAGATATCTACGGGCCATCAATGCCTATGCTTCTTAACCAAAGAGGCGCAAAGCCAGGTGCGACTCCAGAGAAAAAAATTCTTCCAATCGATGCTTATGGAATTCCATTCATCAGCTTTGGTCTTTTTATCAATGAAAAAGATCCAGTTATCTGGAGAGGGCCAATGCTTGGAGGAGTTTTAAATCAATTCCTTTTTGATGTTGCTTGGGAAGGGTTAGATTACTTAATTATCGATCTTCCTCCGGGAACAGGTGATATGCAGCTTTCAATGATTCAGGCGACGGACATTGATGGAGCAGTTGTTGTCTCAACTCCACAAGAAGTAGCAATCCTTGATTCGAAAAAAGGTCTTAACATGTTTAACCAGGTTAAGGTTCCGGTTCTGGGAATGGTGGAGAACATGAGTTACTTCGTTCCAGACGACAACACTTCTAAAAAGTATTTCATCTTCGGAGAAGGCGGAGTTAAAAAAGCGGCTGAAGAACTTAATGTTAATCTTTTAGCTGAAATTCCTTTAGAGATCGCTCTTCGAGAGGGATCTGACCAAGGGAAGCCATACATGAATGAAAAGAAGTATGAAGGCCGTCCTGTTTGGAATGCTTACATGCAGCTGGCGAAAAACATCAATCAATGTTTCAACGGCGAACCTCAAGGTGAATCAAAAGGTTTTTTTAAAAGACTTTTTTCATAAACTCGCACTAGAATAGAGTTATGAATAACTTGATAGAAGTTTTAAAAGAACAGGCCTCATTCGGATTTACGGGAAAGATTAATCTTCTCTCGAAAGAAAATGGCCAGTTTCTCGGAGTTGTCTATCAACAAGAAGGTCTTATTGTCGGTGCCCAAATTAGGGAACTAAGAGGCAAGAAGGCGCTTTTAAAAATGATCTTCGACGACGTCGAATCCAACGAAAATTTTAAATTCATTGTCGAGCCGGAAGTTCTTCCGGCCGAAGTGCAAACCATGAAAATTGCCTTCGAAGAAATTAAGCTCGAAGCTCAAAAACACTTTCAAGAGTACGTCTCGGCCAAAAAACTACGCCCTGCTGCTCACCTAAAACTGGTTATTGACCCTGAGGTTATTGTCTCTAAAGACGACATTACCCCCCTGGAATTTGATGTCCTGGCAGTGATTAGCGAGTGGTGTAATGTCAGTGATATCTATAAATACAGCAAGTTAATGGATTTTGAGGTCACCCACGCCCTTGTTTCTCTTCGTAAAAAAAGAGCAATAAAGGTGTTCCAAAACTAAGGCGAGAGCATTAGAATTTCATGGTTTTTATAAGTGATACATTGGAGAAACTATGAAGAGTCAGGTACACAATCAAACTGAATTAAAAGAATTAAACGTTAAAATCGAGAAGGAAGTTGTTGAATCTTTCGAAAGAATGACAAAAGCTTCAGGCCTCTCTATGGCAGACATGGTGGTAATCGCAATGAAAAGATACCGCTCATCTCACTCAGACTGGGATGTTAAGTCTCCGAAATCAGAATAAGTCTAAAATATAGACACCTGGCCGTAGCATGTAAATGTTATAGCCAGGGTGTTTAAAAACTAATCACTTCCTTTCCACGGTCAAAAAAACATACATTTAAATTCAATAGCTTAACCTCAAAAATACCCGATTAAAGTGTTTTGAAACATGGCATTATCCTTGCTCCTTAAAGCTCAAACAATTAAGGGGAACGGTTATGAAAGTTTTAACATCTAAAAAGGCCATCATCGCAATCCTGAGCTTAGGTTCTGTGGTTCTAGCTGGTACAATTAAAGATATTAATTCACGCACCGTAAGTAGAAAGCATGCTCTAGAAGAACTTCCGGTAGAAAGAAGTTTAGCTTCAGATGTTGCACCTTCAATGAGGATTGCAGTCATGAGGGTAGAGATGTCGGAAGCCTTTAAGGTTAACGGTAAATGGGAAATCACTCGTATTGTAGGAAGCGATGAAGTCGTTACTTACGATAAGCTTAATAACCCAGAAGACTCTAAGAAAAACATTGTTGTGCCACTTAAATTAGTTGGGACTTCAAGTGTAATGGTTAATAACGATAAAGACCTGGTTTATAAGATCTCTCTTCTTTCTGACTTCGGAACAATCGCTATCTTTAAAAAGATGGGTAACGGTTTCGAAATCATTGAAGCGAGAATGATCAGAGAGAAGAAAGTAGAAGTAGCTATTTCTGAAGAAGTTGAACTGGTGCTTGAAAGAGCTCTTAACCAGTCAAAGTCTAACAAAATTCTTTCTGGTTCAGACATTTCTGGTGAAATGACTTTAACAAAAAAATCGATTGAAGGACTGAGTGTATCCTTAACAAATACTAACGGTGAAGTTCAAAGCATCGACATCGCCAGCGCTCAACTTTTAGATGGTGGATCATTTAAAGCTGACGTAGATGGTGAAGAGGTTTCTGGTGTAATCTTCAACAATGGTAAAGATGGATACAGATTAAGTTTCGTAACTGGTCCACTTGCAGGTGCAATGCTGAACTTCGTAACTGCTGGTGAGCTTGAAAAAATCGAACAAAGAGATGCTGAACAAAATGATAACTACTTTGAACAAGAAGAACAAAAGATTCAAGAAATGGCCCAAAACGAAGTAGTAGAAGAAAGAAGAGAGATGGCAGAAAACGTTGAGAACTATGAGCCGGTAAAAATCTTGAGTGCTGATGAAATTAAAGAAACAGCAGAAACTCAAGGCTTCAACTTCTAAAAATAAAAACCAAATAAACAACACGAAAACCTCGCATCAGCGAGGTTTTTGCGTTTTAATGGTTTCATGGAGAATGATATATGATTTCATGGGAAGATTTTGAAAAAGTCGATATTCGCGTTGGCACTATTGTTCAGACGGAGGAATTCCCAGAGGCGAAAAGACCTGCTTATAAATTATGGGTAGATCTTGGGCCGGAACTTGGAATTAAGAAGTCGAGCGCGCAAATCACGACTGTTTATAAACGAGAGGAGCTGGTTGGGAAGAAAGTTTTAGCCGTGGTTAATTTCCCTCCTCGCCAGGTTGGAAAATTTATGTCGGAAATCCTGGTGACGGGATTCTATCGCAATGATACAGATGTGGTATTGGCCACTGTCGATCAAGATGTGCCTAACGGAGCAAGGCTAAAGTAAATGGAAACGAGAAATTTTAAAGTAAACTCAAAACTTCTACCTGTCGGATTCCCGCGAGAGTTCGATGCCCATATTTACTTTAAAAGCGAAGAGCTTGAAGCCGCGACTTTATTAAGAAATAAAATTAAGAATCACTTTAAAGATGTGACGTTTTTTGTAGGGGATATGATTGATGTTCCTATAGGACCACACCCAATGCCGATGTTTGAGGCGAACTTTCCCCAAGATATTTTTACCGAAGTTGTCTTATGGTTAATGAAAGAAAGAGGGACCTTTAATGTCCTTGTTCATCCACTATCAGGGGATGATTATTATGATCATACACAGGGGGCAATGTGGTTAGGTGATTCAGTGAAACTGGATTATTCTAGGTTCTAGTCCACTTATCAATGATCGTATCAAGCACATAAGAAAAACAATGTCCCAGAAGGCAAAGAATCAGGACTCCAGCATACATATCAAAAATATCTTCCTCAATCTTTTGAAAGAACCCTGTGCATACTTCCACTTAATTTTGGACATGGTCTCATTTCTAATTTTCTTTTTCCTCTTTTATCTGGGCATCAAGTTCTCTTGGAAGTCTAATTGATAATTATAATGTAACGACATTTAGTTCAGTGCCATCGATTCTAAAAGTAGTTTCTCGTTTTGGAGAAGTGCCCAAAAAAAAACACTCAAAGATGTCTTCTGTGCTTCGGATTGGTTAAGTGGCGTAAGGTTACATAACATGTATGGCATGACGGAGTTGGCTTCATGGGTTGCCGGTGATTAAAAGAGAACTCAAGGATATAAGGAAAGTGCCTTTGATTTACCTTGGAATGCAGAGGTTAAAATTGTGAAAGAAACAGCAGAAATCTGGATAAAGTCTCCTTCGTTAATGAGCGGCTATTTCAATGACCCGGAAGCGACAGAGAAATCTGTAGAGAATGGATGGTTTAAGGCTGGTGATGTCGGGAAAGTCTCCTCAGAGCATATTATTCTTACAGGCCGCGCTGATAATGTTATCAATCTTGGCGGAATAAAAATTTATCCAGAAGAAATCAATCCATCGGATGCTTGGTCGTGCCAAAAAATTCGTCGTTTAAAATAGGTGGCCTGGAAGAGCTTTCAATCTTCCACCGTGGCGGTGGAAAAGTTCACTTGTTGGATATCTCAGGAGATATTAATAGAGTTAAAAATCAGAATCATTTCAGTTTTGGTGATGTCTTCCACGATGGCTCCCACTCAAAAACCTGGGTGCATGAACTCATTGCCGCAAAAATCAGTGATTTATGTTGAGCTCTTAATTGCTTTTCAAAACGAGTTTAAAATCAAATTTAGTACGCAGGAATTTTTCTCGCTTCCTTCAATAGACAATATTCGAAAGGGTGCTGTGGATAAATTACAAAAATAAAAAAGGCCCCTTTCGGGGCCTTTCGTTTATTACTTACCAAGTAAGTTTTTAAATTCTTGAGTCATGATCGGAACGATTGTGAAAAGGTCACCAACAATTCCGTAGTCAGCTTTTGTGAAGATCGGAGCATCTGGATCAGTGTTGATCGCTACGATAACTTTTGATGTTCTCATACCAGCTAAGTGTTGGATCGCTCCAGAGATACCACAAGCGATGTAAAGAGATGGAGCAACTGTTTTCCCAGTTTGTCCAACTTGCATTGCGTGTGGAGCAAATCCAGAGTCTACAGCGGCACGTGAAGCACCAACTGTTGCACCGATAACGTTTGCCATTTCTTCAAGGATTTTGAAGTTCGCAGCGTCTTTCATTGCACGTCCACCAGATACGATGATGTTTGCTTCAGTTAAGTCTAGCTTTTCAGAAGCTCCTTTTACGATGTCTTTAATTAGCGCGCGGATTGCTCCAGCGTCTACAGCATCTTCTTTTACGCTAGCCGCCCCAGCTGTTGGGTTAGCGTTCATTCCAAGTGCATTTGGTCTTACTGTTACAAAGTGTGGTTTTGGTCCTTGTAATTCCACTTTAGCGAAACACTTACCAGCAAATAGTGGGCGAGTTCCAGCGAATTTGTCGCCTTCCATGATGAAGTTTGTTACTTCAGATGCCATACCTGCATCAAACATAGTTGCAACACGTGGAAGAAGATCTTTTCCAAGTGAAGTTGCTCCAGCAAAAACGTAATCATAAGATCCACCAGCGATGAATCCTTTAAGTGCGTTTGCGTATCCTTCTGGAGTGTACTTATCTAAGTTAGCACCCTTTAGAGAGTGAACGTTAGCAGCTCCGAATTTTGCCAGGTCTGCAATTGCTTCAGCCGGGATTGCTCCGATTGCTGCAACATCAACAGTGTGGCCTGAAAGCTTTCCTAAGATTTCTAAAGTCACACCTTTAACGTGTGATCCGTGAAGTTCTGTGAATACTAAAATTTTAGCCATAAAATCCTCTTAAATTAATTAAATTACTTTTGCTTCTGTTCTAAGTAGACCAACAACATCTTTTACAACCTGAGCTTGTTTTGCAGCATCAGTTGCATCGAATTTCTTCCCAGGTGGTTTTTCTGGTGGAAGTTGGAAGTTAGAATACTTCACTCTTTTATCTGCGTCAGAAACACCAACGTCAGCAAGAGAAAGTGTCGTAAGAGGTTTTTTCTTCGCTTTCATGATACCTGGAAGAGAAGCGTATCGTGGAGTGTTGATCCCTTTGTTACAAGCGATCATTGCTGGAAGTTTAACACCGTAAACTTCTAGGGCCCCACCTTCAACTTCACGTTTTACAGTGATGTCAGAAGCATTTCCTTCATATCCAACAACAACTGAAACCGATGGAAGGTTAAGCATTGTTGCCAGGATTTGAGGAACCTGAAGACAGTCATCATCGATAGCTTGTTTACCAGAAAGGATAAGGTCTGGAGTTTTTCCAGATTTTTCAATCGCGCCCTTTAGAGCTTTCGCGATCATATAAGAATCTAAGTTATCAGCTGCTTCAACCAGGAAAGCGTCGTCAGCTCCCATGGCCATAGCTGTTCTTAGTGCTTCTGTGTCTTTTACACTTCCAACGCGAACAACTGTTACAGTTGAACCAGCGTTAGCTGCTTGAACAAGAAGAGCTTGCTCTACTGCAAATTCATCATAAGGGTTCATAATCCATTTAATTGAGCTAGTTTCAATAAATGATCCGTCACCAGATGGAACAATCTTTGTTTCTGTGTCTGGTACTTGTTTTACGCAAACGAAAATATTCATATATAAATTCTCCTGGGGTAATTACCTGGTAAATATTTCTTTAGCTATAACTAATCGCTGAATTTGAGATGTGCCTTCGTAGAGCTGGATGAGTTTCGCGTCTCGCATGATTTTTTCGACGGGATACTCTTTGCTGTATCCATATCCACCATAAATTTGTACCGCATCCGTCGCTATTTGCATACACGAATCGGCCGCAAACGCCTTAGAGTAAGACGCTAGCTGTGTATTGGGAAGATTGTGATCCAAAAGCCATGCAGCTTTGTGAACCAGGAGTCTTGAAGCTTCGATCTTCATGGCCATATCGGCGATCATAAATTGAATTGCTTGATGATTGGCGATAGGCACATTGAATTGCACGCGCTCTTTCGCATATTTTACGGCGTGGTCGAAAGCACATTGTGCACCACCAACTGCACTTGAAGCAACCATTGGTCTAGAATGATCCAGAGTCTTCATGGCAATCTTCCAGCCTTGATTCAGGCCGCCTAAAATATTTTTCTTTGGAACGCGCACGTTATTGAAAGTCACAGCTCTTGTATCCGAGCAACGATGACCCATCTTGTCTTCTTTTTTACCGACTTCGATTCCTGGAGTTCCTTTTTCAATCACAACGGCCGTGATTCCTTTGTGTTTTAAAGCAGGGTCAGTTGTCCCGTATAAAACGAAAAGATCAGCGTATCCGGCGTTGGTGATCCACATTTTGTTTCCGTTAATCACAACATCGTCACCGTCTTCTTTAATCAGCGTTTTGATTCCACCAGCATCCGAACCATTTCCAGGTTCAGTTAAACAGAATGCGGCGATTTTATAGTCTTGAGTAAAAGGTGTGAGAAATCTTTTTTTCTGCTCATCATTTCCCCCGATCACGATGGGAAGAAGGGCCAGGTCATTGGCCATGATGGAAGTGTTCATTCCCATACAGCCGTAAGCTAGAGCTTCAGTGATAATCATTGAATCGATGGCCGTGAAACCGTTTCCACCGTATTCAGCAGGAATACAAGTGTTCACAAGTCCAAGCTCCCATGCCTTTTTTAAAATATCCAAAGGCATCGTTGCTTTTTCATCAAACTCAGATGCCTTCGGCATCATTTCGTTTCTTGCAAACTTCATGGCGAGATCTTTGATCTCGAGCTGGTCATTCGTCAGGTTGAAATCCATAGATTTTCCTTGGTGATCTTAGATGATCTAGAGATATTTTGATCTAGATAATTTTACTTCTCGAAAGCGATTTTGGTCAATCAGGAAATAGGAGAGGCAGTATTGTCGAAGGTGAATGTGAAATGATATTTTTGTTGCAGATGTTTAAAACCCGGAAGCTCAGATAATGGGAGAACAACAAAACTTCTAGTGAACAGGCGAGGGTGAGGCAAAGTAAGTTTCTCACTTTCAATTGTCAGATCACTCCAAAAAAGAATATCGAGATCGATAATCCTAGGCCCTTTAGGTATCGTGCGATTTCTCCCCATAATTTTTTCTGTTTCCAGAAGAAAATCCATGATGCTCTCTGGCGAATCAGCGGGAAGTTTAAACTCTAATACTTGATTATAAAAGTCTGGTTGATTGAGATAATCCACGGCCGGGCTTTCATAAACTCGACTTTCAGCAATGAAAGTAAGCCTTTCGGAAAGTAAGTCACGCGCTGCTTGGAGATGGGCTTTGCGCTCGCCGAGATTTGAACCTGTCGCAATAAAAAGTGACATGATTATTTTGTCGTCTTGTTTGTGTCGTCTGTATTCGTGTTAGGACGAACCTGATCTTCCACGCTGGAGACGGGTGGTTTATTTTTTGTGCGCTCGATTTCTTCCGGCGTAAGTTCAGTTGTCCCGGTGTACTCGCGAATGTAAGAGTCAACGCTCGTATTCGGGTATTGCTCAGGCGGAGCTTTTACCCCACAGCTAAATAGTGTAATTGAAGTAAGGAAAAAAAGAAGTGTTTTAGAATTCAAGAGTCATACCACCGCTAATAATATCGCTTCCTAGGTCGGCCCTAATAAACCAACCAGGTACAATCCTTTTTAGAACAGTGGCACCGAAAATAACAGTACTCTTTTTTAAATCATCGACTAATGCCAGTTCATTTTCCCTTTGGGCCGCGGTTGTTGTCCCATCATCCACTCCGGCACCCGGAGAATCGACGTTGATAACCTGGTAGCCGACATAAGGCATGATGTAGCTATAGAAAGGCGCGCTGAAAGTATATTTAAATTTACCGGTAATGTTCACCATTCGCGTGTCCAGACCAGTTGATGGATAATCATTAATCGTGTTCATTCCAGCACCTAATTCGGCCCAAATATTATCACTTAATTGATATCCCCATGAAGCGTTGAAGTGTGTGTAGCGTTTACTTGCACCTTGGTCATCCTTCCCGGAAATTAAACCAACTCCCGCAGAAATCAGGTTGTCTGTTTTAATTAAACGTTTTGATGTTTCTTCTAAGGATAAGTCATCGTCGTTAAGGGTCGTCGAGTTGAAAAGATCGTCCTCGTCTTGAACTTTTAGATCATTTTTAACTTTTTCAGCAGGAGTCTTTGGAGCTTTTTCTAAGTTGACGTAGTAGCTATCGTCACCTTTAAGAACTAAAACTTCTTTACCTTCGTTAAGTTGCTTCCAGAGATTAACGTTGTAGATCTTAACAATTTTAATCCCTGACATCTGCTCGTCATTTGTTTTAGCAACGAGTGCGCGACAAACTAATTTATTGGCAAGAAGAAGAGAGATGAAATCACCTTTGGAAAAAGTCTTGTTCTCATTAGTAAGGATGAAAATTTTTTTAGAAGGTGAGATTCTTTTGATGGTTTCCGCGACTAAATTTGGGGCCACATCTGACTGAGCGGTCTCCATGCGGTCTTCTTCCTCTATATCATCTAAGACGTTCTGGGCATATCCCGCCGAAATCATTAGCGTAAATAGTAGAGTAAAAAGAATGGGTAATTTTATATCCTTTAAGAACATAAAATTATTCTAGGATTTCGCGAAAAATTTGCAACTTAAATAATTCCCGCACCTTTTGTTCCACTTTGGTGACTAAACTATTTTGCAAGATTAGCCGATATAGGTGCCAACAAGAGGTATTTATATGAAGATTGTTACCCTACTAGCTTTAATTTTAACCCTGAGCGCTTGTAGCTTGTCTGACTCTAGAAAAGAGGAAGTGGCAGTTCATAATGATGACCTGGAGTTTGCAGTAGACACCCTTGGTGATCAGCCTTCTAATTCAGAATTTAAAGTTGAAGAACAAAAAATCACAGAATCAGTTGTTCCAGACGAATACCAGGCACCACAGCCACAAGAAAATGAAATGGCAATGACGGCACCTGAAGAACCAAAATTCGAAGAATTTAAAAAACCAGATGAAAAAGTGGAAGAGTTCCTGGCCCACAATACGGTAGAAGCTCCGGCGAAAATCCGTGTTGAAGAGCAACCGGCCATGAATTATGGACCAATGGAAACATACCGCGTTCAAAAAGGTGACACTTTAATGATGGTTGCTTTCAAAATTTACGGTGATTACCGCAAGTGGAAAGACATTAAAGAATGGAACAAAGGCGTAAAAAAAGTTTCAGAAGGCGTAGAGCTGAAATACTATGTACCGGATCAAAAATTTGGATGGATGCCAATGGGGCTCCCATACCTGGTTAAGACGGGTGACACTCTACAAATCATTTCTATGGATAAATACGGAACGACGAGAAAGTGGAAGTCTATTTACGAGAATAACCGTCCACTTATTAGAGATCCAAACCTGATCTTCGCAGGCTTCACGTTATATTATCAACCAACACGTGATCTTGCTTCTGAGCCAAAATAATCTATAATTAAAAGATAATGGTCAATAACCGCAAGGCCCAAGTAATTTGGGCCTTTTTTATTTTTATGAAACGATCTTTTAATTTAATTCTTTGCCTTACCCTGGGGCTTCTTTTATCTGCTTGTTCAAGCACTAAAAAAGCAACAATCGACTACACCGGAATGGGTGAGCTGAAAAATACTGACTATATCGACCATCTGGCTTCGGCCGGAGGGGACTATTTAAGTTACGAAGAGGTTAAAACCATCAAGCTGCTTCCAGCAAGTCAGGAATACCTGGAAGACGTTTATGAACGTCTGGTCTCTAACAATCAGATGATTTTAAATCTTTCAGAAAAACCGAAGTTTTATATCATCCAACATAAATCTCCATTCTTATTTTCTCTTCCGCGCTCTCAGTTCTTTTTTTCGTCAGCATTAATTGAACGCTACTTAAAAAGTGAAGAGCTTTTTGTGGCGGCCTTTGCTGCCGAGATCGTCAGAAGTCAGCGCTATGTTTATGAAAAGCAATTCCTGCTGCCGTTAGGTTTTTACAGCACGGAAAAAATGATTCAATTAACCCGCCTTAAAAATGAAACTAAAGTTCAGGTCAATGAATGGGCCTACTTTATTTTAAAGCGCTCGGGGTACGATGCTTCGGCTTATTTGAACTGGATTCAAATCCAAAATAGGAATACTCTGGATTTCGCTCTTTTCCTCGGAGACCCGATCGGGATTTCAAAAGAAGAGCACTTATTTAAAAATTTCATGTCGAAACAAGGTGTACTGGGAGTTGAAAAAAGATTCAATGAAGCCAATTCATCTAAAGCATTTTATAAACTGTTAAACAATATTGTGAGTAGAAAATGAAGCCAGAGCAATCAGAAAGAATTCTCGTTGAAGAGCTGTTTAAAAAAACCATCCATAAAAATCTTCTCAGCGACGATCATGTTATTAACGTTGAGAAATTGACCGGAGATGCTTCAACCAGAAAGTACTACCGCATCTGGACGTCAAAAGAGTCTTATGTGGTTTGTTTAGATAACCCTACTGCAGAAGATGCAGATGAGCCGACATTTTTAAAACTCCAGCGCGTGCTTCACGCAGAAAAAGTCCGCGTTCCTCTTATTCACGATAAAGAGCTTTCGACAGGATACATTCTTGAAGAAGATTTAGGAGACGTGACTTTCCTAAAAGATATCGCTCACATTGAAGGCGTGAAAGCTGAATATGAATACTATATTAAGGCCATCGATCTAATGGCTTCAATCCATAAAATTGATACAAAAAAATATGAAGGTGAGAGCTTCACTAAACTTGCTTTCGACACAGAAAAGCTTTACCAGGAAATGGAGTTCACGAGAAAGTACTTCCTTAAAATGTACCTGGGGCTAGATGTAGAAACAAAAGAAGTTCAGGCTCTTTATAAAAAATTGCATGAAATGTGTGTGACTCTTTCAGGTCAACCGCGAGTATTGGTTCACCGCGATTATCACTCGAGAAACCTGATGATTAAAAATGGCGAGCAAATCGTCATCGATTTCCAGGATGCGAGAATGGGCACACCTCTTTATGATTTGGTATCACTCCTTGAAGATTGTTACTACCAGATTAATGATACAAACAAGAAGCTTCTTATTGAGTATTACTATAATACTTATTTTAAAATGATTGATCCGAACAAAAACTTCGAACAATTTAAATCAATGTATGACCTGATGGCGATCCAAAGAGTGTTTAAGGCCATTGGAAGTTTTGCTTATATTTATGCCGATAGAAAAGACCTTCGTTACATCAAATACATTGGATACGCCTTTGAAAAAGTCAGAAGCATTATGTTAAATCACGAGCATTTTGCGAATGAAAGAAAAATCCTTTCGAGCCTATACTATGCAAATTGATCACGCGCTGATTTTATGTGCAGGAATGGGAACCCGTATGGGGGAGATTGGAAAAAAAATTCCAAAGCCTCTGTGGCCGGTGTTTTTTAAAACTCTTTTGGAGTTGCAGGTTGATTACTGTCATTCTTTGGGGATAAAGAGAATTTTTCTTAATACTCACTTTCTCTCTGAAGAAATTGAAGCTCACCTCAAATCAAATCCCAAATTTGTAGAGGTCATCATGCTTCAAGAAGACCCGCTTTTAGATTCAGGCGGGGCCATCCACAATATGGCCTCAAGAGGGGATGTAAACTACACTGGGAATTTACTTCTGGTAAATGCAGATCAGTTCCTTTTTTTTGATCAGAAATATTTCACTGATGCCCTGGCCGCATTGGAAAATTCGCGTGCTGCTTTGTTTGGAATTAAAGTTGATAAAACTGCCAAGTATAACGAAACAGTATTGGAAAATGACCTGTTGAAAGAAATCAGAAAGGCAGATGGAACTTACGATTATGTAACGTATTCGGGCCTTGGGATTTTGAAGCTGGATTCGCTTTATCACGTATCCGGGATTTCAAAATTTTTTGAAACAGTGGCCAATTATAAAAAAGAGCGAGTGCATTTTGTTGTTCCGGAAAAGTTCGAATACTGGGATTTTGGAACAGCTGAGATTTATTTTAATAGTATCCAGGAAATATTTCATGCGCTTAAGGAAAATAAACGCAATCGCCTGATGGATTTTTTGCAAGAGAATAAGGCGCTGGAAGGAAATGTCGATGCATTTTTTAACGACGAACTTCGTTCAGTAAACCTGGAAGGCAATGGTGAGTTTTTTGCCAATGCGATTGTTGGAAAAGGAATCGTGCAGAAATTAAACTAGAAGATTTTCTTCTTGGTTTCTTCAGTGATAAGTTTGATACAGTCCACCGGGCATACTTCAACACAGGCATTGCACAGAGTGCACGACCATGTTTCTACGATATACTGAGTGCCGTTTTTTAGGATAGCATTTTCGGGACAAATTAAATTGCAATTGTCGCATGAAATACAAAGTGTGTTAATTTCAAGATATGGTATCATTGGTACTATAATAGCAAACCTCTTGCACGACTTCCGGCAAGGGATAAAATTTCCTCAGTAAACGATGAAAATTCTAAGAAGAAATTACGAACATAGAAACCTGATCTTGTTTTTGATCTTTTCCCTGATCTATCTCCAAGCAATTTACTCGCTTTCTAAAGGTGTCTCACTTATTTCTCTCGATGGTGCCAAAACCTTTTTGGGAAACCACTCTTTCATCCTGGCCTTAACAGCAGTAACTCTCTATATGATTGTGACGGTCAAAAAGCATTCAGATAAAATGCTACTATTTTGCCTTGGTGTGATTACGGCCAAAAACTTCATCATGCTGGCGGCGACATTTAATAAGCTCATTCTGGGATTAAACTTTGTTTATCTCATCTTTGCTTTTTATTTCTTTGTGACTTGGGAATTGGAAATCGCCAAGGCCTCTTACAATCCAAACTTTGCTGAAAACGACCTGGAAAAAGAGTCTCGTTTTCAATTAAAAGGAAGAATTGAAGGCACTAATGGTGAAGGTGGATTTGACGTCCACATTACTAATATTGATGAAAATAGCTGTTTTGCCCTGGTGACTAGAGAAGATGCCAAAGCTTTCATTGATTCTCTGGACACTAAAGCGACTTACCAATTGGTTGCCAGCTATGAGGGGATTAACTTCACTCATCCGGCCTTCCTGACTTCGACCTATGACCGCGGAATTGGCCTTGATTTCATTAAAGAGAAGAAATCTGATATCCAACTGGATTGGTCGGACTTGTACAAAGTTTGCCTAGAAAGAGGCCTTTTTAGTTAGTCTCTTAATTTTCCCTGGACCAGTGCCGAAAAGTCAGACATGAGTAATGATGACACATTAATTTCCAAGCTAATTTCTGAAACCTACACTGAGGCCCCTGATAAGGATCAGCCAAATGCTGTTGTAGATTTGAGAATTTATTTTGAAAGAAAACTTAACGAAGTTGATTTCAACTCACTTAGCGATTATCTCATTCAACACGACCTGAGAATGAGTGAACTTACTTTTCAATCGGGAAGCAAATGCTATCGGCTGGTTTATAACAAATCAGTTCTGGATTTCCCATCGAACTGGTCGATCTTTAAAGACATCAAATCAGAAGACGTCGTGTACGTCGATCAATCTCTTGACCAGGATTTTCTACTGGATATTTTCTCTGAGCTGACGGGAATTCAATCGAACCTAGCACTTGTGAAAGAGGACAGTGGAGTTAAATTAATCTATCTTCCTGAAGAAGTTTCTAGGGATCATGTGAAGTGGTTCAGAGGATTTTTTGAGAAGAAGAATCTGGAAAAGTCACAGGATGAAGCGGCCTAAATTTCTTCAGACCGCTTATTACAATTTAATTATAGACCTAGGTAGAATTCTTTCATCATCTTCGCGTCTTTTTCAAGGTTTGGCGAGTTACAGATGACGTATCCACGGCAGTCAAAGTCTTTAAGTGCACGAAGAAGATCGCGCCAGTTAAAGTCTGAGTCTTCAAGGTTAAGGTGCTTTAAATCACCTTTAGAGTTAGAAGAAATCCCAGAGATATGAATGTGCATGTTCTGAAGAGCATTTGGATCTAACTCTTCTTTTAATTTCTTAAGTACAGTGCAGAACTCTTCATACGTGTTGTACTCGTTTGTACGAGCAAACAGGTGAGAGAAGTCCATACATGGTGAACATGAAGAAACTGATTTTGTTAAATCGATAAGCTCTTCAAGTGAACCGAACTGAGAAGTCTTTCCTGTAAGTTCAGGACGAAGCTCAATCTGGATATCAAGACGGTTAAGTCTTTCTTCAATCACGTTAAGTGATTTTTGAACCAGGTCGAATACATCATAAGGAGAATCTTTCATATAGAAGGCAGCGTGGAAAGTCATAGACTCAGCTCCACATAGATCAGAGATCTTCGCAGTCTGGATGATTCTTTCTACAGATGAATCGATTTTATCTTGTTCGCGAGCGTTCAAGTTAATGTAGTACGGACCGTGTGATGTTAAAGGAATTCCTAGTTCGTAAGAAACCTTACGTAATCCAGAAGACACTTCTTCCTTCATACGAACACCGTGAGCAAATTCAAGTTGCATACAGTCCAGGCCTAAAGCGTGAACTTGCTTAACTCCGTCGATCGGATTATTTTTCTTTGGCGTAGAGTTCGGAACCCCTGCTGTACCAAAAAGAAGACGTTCAAATTTCATATAGAGCTCCCCAAGTAATAAGACTCGAAATCATCACATTGTTATCACAAATCCGAAAAATACGAGAGACGCGTCGTGAAAACCTCTTTAATATCGGAGGCTTATGGGGCGTCTAAAAATTCCCACCCTTTCAAAAATGCACTTGCTTGCCTTATAGCTCTAGCCCGGATTTTTGTCTATAATTTATGAATAGCAGTGTAATAATGACATCAAGATAAACTTAATTTAGGGAGTTTTTATTTTTCGTTACAGGTATTTAATCATTATCTTATCCCTCTTTATTCTGAGTTTTGCACTCCTAGGGCTGCTATTGAGCCTTACTTATGGACTGGGAGGAGGAATCCTTTTAGCTGTTATCCTTATAGCTCTTTTTTCAAAGTGGGGAGAGAAGCTCATTCTGGTCTTTGCAAAGGCCCGTTATGTAACTGATGATGAGTCCCTCATTAATCAAGTTAAAAACTTCTGCTGTCATTTAAGTATCAATGAAGTCAAAGTCTACTGGTCTAATGCTTTCGTTAATAATGTTTATTACACTGATTCGTATTTTGGTAAACCGGCCTTGATTATTGGAAAGAACATTTACTCGCAATTTACAAGAAACGAGCTTAATAGTTTGATCTATGCTTCGTTGTTAAAGATCAAATCCAAAGAAGCTAAAAACCGTACCTTGGTGTCACTGATTTTCCTGGTGCTTTATTCGCCGGTTTATCTGGC
>CAXHHE010000028.1:0-16341 GCA_964016365.1 uncultured Bacteriovorax sp.
ACACAGAAGCCTTCGTCGGCAGCGTCAGATGTGTATAAGAGACAGAGCTTAAATACCCAACACGCCCTGTTTGGTGGTTTTTAATCTCAAAAGGCTATAAGACTTACTTACTACTCGCGAACAATTTCATTCAGTATTATCCTCGTTATGACAAACAAACTCCAGTAGAACAAAGCACTCTGATTTCTGCTTTGTCAGAAAAGTTTTATCCAGGGAAATTCAATGCTGAGACTGGTGTTATTGAATTTGAGGCCAATGAGCACGAACACTTAAGAGAGTCTATCGCACCCATTACTGATGACCTGCTGTCGCGTTACCCGAAAATTAAATTTTTTAATGACCATAATCTTGGATGGAAAAAAGGTGATGAGCTTGCCTGTATTGGCGAAGTCGACCCACTTCTTGGAGTTGTTCACCCTTTTAAAATCATGCGAAAACTTCTAAGACTTAAAAAATGATTCGCGCCATCAGTCATCAGTTGATTAAATGGTACTCGAAAAAAAACTACGAGCAGTTTTGCGAATCACTTAAGAATCCAAAAAAAGCGCAGATCGCAGTTCTCACAAATCTTACGGGTATCTCTGATTACAAAGATTTTAAGAATCACTTTCCGATAACAAATTATGCTGACTGGAAAGAAGGTATAGAAAAGAGAAAAGTAGAAAAACCGCAAGATCATTTTGTTCCAACAAGTGGTTCAACTCACGCGATCAAATGGATTCCCTATACCAAAAAATTTAAAGATGAATTGTGGAGAGCTTCGGGGGCATGGATTCATGACCTCTACCTTCGTTTTCCCGATATTGCCAAGGGAACACACTATTGGTCCCTTTCATGGATTCCAGAAGATTTGAGAAAAGAGCATCGCTCAAATGACCTGGATTTTTTTGCGGGACTCGAAAAATACTTGCTTGAGCAGACAATGACTGTTGATGAAAGTATTTCAACTCTGCCAACACTTAAAGAATCAATGCGTGAAAATGCGGTGTCGCTCATTGAAAAAGATGTGACCTTGATCTCGGTCTGGAGCCCGACATTTTTATTGGAGCTATTAGATTTAGTTATTGCAGACAAAGTTTTTTTTGCAGACAGAATCCTGGATTTCAGAAAAAAAGAGGCCCTTAAATATGCAGATAAAGTTTCACCCGAACTTTGCAAAATACTCTTTCCTCAATTGGCCCTTATCAGTGCTTGGGCCACGTCGAGCTCAGAGTACTATGCTCAAAAAGTGAAAGAGCTTTTCCCGGGTGTTCCTTTTGAGGCCAAAGGTTTGTGGGCGACTGAAGGTGTGGTGACGATTCCTTTCCAAGGAAAATTCCCGCTGGCAGTGAATTCTCATTTTTATGAATTTGAAGATGTTGAGACAAAGGAAATTCATCCCGGATGGGCCCTAAAAAAAGGAATGAAAGTAACGCCACTTTTAACGACGGGATCACTTTTTTTCCGCTATCGTTTAAATGACCTGCTTTTAGTGAGTGACTTTTTTGACCAGACTCCATGCCTGACTTTTTTAGGAAGAATCGGTGAAACAGACCTCGTCGGTGAAAAAATCTCCAGTGACCTGGCCCAAAAATTACTCTCAAATATTGCAAATAAATATGAAATCAGCCCCCTTTCTCTCTTAGCTGTGGAAGGTCATAAACCTCACTATAGACTATTGGTGGACGGTGTAGGTAAACTTGAAAGACTTGATGAGATCAGTGACTTTTTGGAGAAAGAACTCCTGGGGCATTTTCATTACAAGCTGGCCCGCGAACTAGGACAATTATCGCATGTTCAGGTTGAAATGAAAGAAGACGCTTATCAAGCCTATGTAAAATATAGAGAAAAGATGATTGCCTTAAAAGGCAACATCAAGGTCGAACCCCTTGTCAGGACCAGAGATGACTGAAACATTAAAAACACTTGCTGAGCGCGATGGTGAATTGATTCATCACTGGTATATTGCGTGTCTTTCAAGTGAATTGACTGACAGGCCTTTTGAAACTGTTATCTACGATACTAAAATCGTTTTATTCCGCGATGAAAATAAAAAGGCCGTGTGCCTCTTAAATAAATGCCTGCATCGCCATGCTGAACTTGGTAAAGGTGAAGTGGTAAATGGCGAGCTTCATTGTCCTTATCACGGATGGACTTATAACAATCAAGGTTTGGTGACGAGTGTACCTTCTGAAGGAGACTCTCAGGTCAAAGGAAAGCGCTGCCAGAAGTCTTATCCTGTTATTGAACAAGATGGAGTGATTTGGGTCTTTTTTGGTGACAGTGAAAAAGCTAGTTTTGTTAAGCCGTGGGTTTTCCCTCATGCTCAGGACTCAAGCTGGTCTCATTATTTTATGGTGACTGATTTTAATAATGAGGTCACTAACCTGGTCGAAAACTTTATGGACGTTCCTCACACGGTGTATGTTCATAAAGGGTGGTTTAGAAATAAAGGATTAAAAAAAGTTCCCATCACAGTTGAAACTAAGGATGGAGGAGTCTTGGTGACTTACCATCAAAAAGACGACAACATTGGAGTTTTAATCAGACCACTTTTAAATCCTAAAAACGATCCAATGGAGCATACTGATCATTTTATTTTCCCTAATACGACAAGAGTCGACTACTCTTTTGGATCAAACTACAAATACATTATCAATTCTTCATGCACTCCTGTGGGAAGTATGAAGACCCGTGTTTACACTTATATCGCCTATAAAATCCCGGTTATCGGAAAATTTATCAAACCTTTTATTCATTACTACACCAGACAAGTTATTGAGCAAGATGTGTGGATTATGGATGTGCAGGGGAGAAACTTAAACCCGAATGAAAACTGGAATTTCCAATCAACTCCGGCCGATGAACCTCATTTACAAATTGAACGCCTAAGAAGCTTGGGACGCGCAGGAGACCCGCGCGTTTATACAGCAGAGAAAAAAAGCGACGCTACGATTTGGATTTAGGTTTAGATTTTCCATCACTGATGGCCGTCAGACCATTGAGCACCCAGAGATCCCCAATAAACATTAAAATGATTCCAATAATCATCAGAAGGGCCAGGGTTCTTGGCGTTTGGAAATAAGAGAAAAATAGCGTACTCGAAAGAAGTAACATTAGAAAAAAGTTCTCAGTACTGGCCTCACCAACTTCTTCAACTGATTCACTAAGTGAATCTTTCTGCAGTAAAAGAAATTGAATAGCGTTATCGCCGGCAAGACCAATTAAGACAGAAAGGGCCACGCAGGTAACGACATTGATTTTAAACTGGAAGATAACAACCAGAATTAAAAGCATGAACGATGCCCATAGTGTCGAAAGGAGTACTGGAACTGTATGCTTCCTGCTAATTGTAAAAACTAACCAGCTGATAAGTACGATAATAGAGAAGAATCCAGAGACGGCGCTGTCGTAAAGAGTTTGAAGAATCCCAACCGCATAATCTTTTGAAACAATGATCTCAGACTTGATCGAACATTTGTCTCCGCAGATATTTTGGATACGTGAAACAACGACCGGCACATCTTTGGTGTCGTAAGACTTAATGTAGGCAATGATTCTTTTTGAGTCGCGAGCGATAAAAAGCTTTCCTAGGTCAGTGCGCTTAAAGTCTTCAAAAATTAATTTTTGTAGAAATTCAGGGAAGAGCACCACTTCTTTTTTGATATCCATCTCAGAAAAAACGCCGGCAACAGCAGGGTCTTTTTTGATCGCCTCAACATAAGAAGAAATATCTTCGTCCATATTCTTAAAGACAATACTCAATTCACCTTCACTTTGACGGGTTTCAAGCAAGTGCTCTCTAAACTTAGAGACTTGGTGAGTTTTAGTAAACATATCGTAAGGGCTGTAGCTTAAGTTCGCTTTGTCGTACATAAAGACGATCACAAGTGGGATTAAAGCAATAATGACAGCAATCACTTTGGGTGGGGTGTAGGTGATCAGTTTTACTGGCACGATTCGCTTTGGTTTCGGGTGAGCATCAATGCGCTTTCTTATATTAGGAAACATATTTACAAAGACAGGGATGATTAAGAACATCGCCGCCCATTCAAACATTGCCCCGAGCGCTGTCCAGATAGAGAAGTGAACAATACTTGGGTTACTGGAAACTGCCAGAGACCCAAACCCAATCGCCGTTGTCAGCGATGTTAAAAAACTTGGAAACAGAAGTTTTTTGGCCGCAAGATTAAAAGGGGTCTTTTGTTTAAAAACCAAAAAGCTAAAAAGAATATAATCTTCAATAGAAGAAACCGTGATCATTAAGAAGATACATGACGAAAGCGGATCAATCATGTGGCCGAAGTAGGCCATGCCTGCCTTAATCATGGAGTTTGTAATTAAGATAACAGCTAAGAGGGCAAAAGCACCCATAAATGAGCGGTAAAAAAGATAGTATCCGCTAAAGAGCAGTACACTCGCCATAATATTGATGACATTTGAATATTCAATTCCTGAAAGAACTGATGACTGAAAAAAGAGAGTTCCACCAGGAATGATTTCAAAAGGCAGAGACTTCTTTGCACTCTCAATAATGCGATCGAGAGCTTTGTAGTCATAAATCCCGTGACGAAATTCTTTTTGTGCGGGATTGATTTCAAAATGAATCACAAAGTCGGTGAGTTCAGGAGTGCTAAACATTGTGAGAAGCGGATGTTTTTTTAAGGTTACATAATCCACCTTGTCTTCACAGGGTGATTCGACAATTTGTGGATAGAAGAGAAGTCCATTTGAATATTCAGGAACACGCAGATTAAAAAGACTATTGAATCCACCAATGTCTGGATTGGTGTTTACTTCTTTTCTTAGCCAGTTTTGAATCTGGCAGAGATCCTGATTGTTGAAAGGAGTCTTCTTATTGATGATAAGAGTAAGCTTGTCTTCAAAGGAGTACTCCTCCTTCAACTCCCGCATGGCCTGATATGATGGCAGTTTTTGGTCGCTAAAGTCCTCTGTTCGTACGGCAATTTTTGTCTTGGTACCCAAAGCAATTGAGAAAATAATGAGTGAAAACAAGGCGACAGACACCAGCTTTTTGTACCTTAGGAACGCGCAATGAGTCCTATATAGGTAATAATGCAAGAGGCGCAGTAACTTATAGCGCCAAAGTGATTTATTTAGCAGATGGTTTTGCTCAGTCATTCCAAGATTGTCTATTTAAAATAATATACATTTACGTTATGATATTTACTGATTTTCATAGAGGAGGCGGTCAATGTCTATACGTATTTTAGTTTTAGCTCTGAGCATGTGCCAGGCTACATCACTTTTTGCCAAAACGAATGGTGACATCGTAAAAAACTCACCTTTTACACCTGAAAAATTCACTTTCCAGGCATGGAGTGAGGAAGATGCGGCAGTAAAAATGAAATCATCTGAAAAGAAGAGAAAGCCAGCGAACTCTTCAATGATTGATGATTCAATGATGTCGAAAGAATTAAAAGCGATTCAGACACGTCTTCATGGAATTAAAACTTCTGAAGCAATGGAAGCTTTCTTAGATGAACTTGATAAGAACTACGAGTCTTATCCAACTGACGTAAAGTTCTACATTACACAAGTAATGCCAACAAAAGCTTTCAGAGGATTCTTCTACCGTTTGAAGCCACTGTTTGATGGAAAATCAAACTACGTTCACTCTCAAATCTTAACGACTGCAAAGTCTATGGCCACAAGAGTGAAAGTGTTCCTTCCATACGAACACGTCCAAGCAGGGTATGAGTATGTTTCTTCTCCATATGTTGATTCAAAAGGAACAATGGTTGAGGGATTTAAAGAAGAAGCAGATGTTCAACTATGGGTTGTTAATGAACTTCTTCCACTAGTTAATACAGCAGCACAAAGACTTGAAAAACTAAGCCTGGTTGAGCCAATCGTTTGGGACCAGAAAATGGTTTTTGGTTCTCAGTCATTTGCTGATGGAATCAACCGCTTTAAACTTATTGGTGAATTCGAAAAGAACCTGGCACTTTCAGCAAGCTACAGTGCAATCACGGCAATGGCGACAATGAGAGCTTACAGTGTTCAAAACACAGTTGCTCTATATAAAGAAATCGGATTCCTTTACGGATTTGATGGATTTGGTCTGTTCAATAGAATCGATGGTGTTTCTGCAGAAAAGATTTCAAAGGTAATGAGAAAACCTGCTTTTGCTTCAACTGGTACACTAATGCCAGACGGAGCGAAGTGGATGGACTACGCTTACAAAGCTAGCCAGAAATCACTTAAGCGTCTAAGCATGGCGTGGGAGCTTTCATCTAGTGAGAGAAAAGATGAAAACCTATACGCTTTCAACACAAACTACATCAGTGTTAACCGCGATGAGATCGAAGAAAACCTTCGCATTCTTAACCGCGTTGTTATGTCGAAAGAAACAGAAACTCTAAGATCTGCGGTAACGGGAGAAGTCGTTCAGTTTAATTATGCGAAGCTTTTCACAAACCCACCAAAAGATTTAAAAGTGTTCCTGCCAACTCAATTTGATAAAAACCCGAAGGCCACTCGCGAAGTGACTCTGGCAAACGGGACTAAGAAGACTCTGACTTACAGAAATTACCTGGAAGGAAGTGCAACAGGATGGGATGTAAAACAATACGAAGCGTATTTCCCATCAATCAAAGCTAACGACGATGTTTACCGTACAGTGAGAGTGTTAAATCACATCCAAGGTAACTGGCTAGCAATCAGATAATAAATAACAAAAAGGCCCGGGAAACCGGGCCTTTTTTATTTGTACTCTTTTTTATTTTTCTTGATGAATCCCACCAAATAAATCCTGTCTCCAGGTTAGCTTAACAGGGTTGAGATACTTTTCTTGGTACTGTTTTGAATTGTCTAAATACCATTGTCTCAGCTTTGGCAGGTTGTGAAGCCCGACGTGGGGGTGGATGTGGTGGAGGCAGTGGTAGCCGATATTATGTGGCCCAACAAAGAACCTTTCAAAGAAATTCATATGGTGATCAAAGGTCGACTCAATCATGGTGTAAACTGAGCGATCCTGAACAATATTGTATTCGTGTTCAATCAAAAGGCGGTAGATACAGAAAACGCCACCAGCAGGGATGACCAGGTAGTAACAATAAATTAAAAATTCAAAGCGAGTCAGGGCCAGGTAATAAAGAGCGCAGTGGAAGGCCATGATCGGAAGGTCTTCGTAAATACAAGTTAAAATTTCCCTGTCTTTAGAAAGGTCTTTTCCCGAAACATCTTGCAAGAAGATGCGCCCGTAAGGATTGCGTAGCTTTGGGAAGACTAAAGCGAAAGGAGCAAAAAAAGTTCTCGCGATCCAGAAAGGAACAAAGAAGAGTCCCTTTTTCATTGTGAGCCAGAAGCGCACGATGCCAATACACTTTTTGTTAATGTTGTAATAAGGGTCGTTGTCTTTAAGTGTATCGCGGTGATGGCGGATATGGTGGTAGGCCATGGCATTAGCACTTTTCCCAATGATATAACCCGAAAAAATTTCCAGGATTCTCATGTGGATTGTTTTATTGTGCAAATTCATATGACAGACGTCGTGAAGAATCACGCCAAAAGCATGCAGGCGTCCGGCAATAATGATCGCCCAAATGGGATACAAATAGGCACTGGTATTATACATCAGATAACAAGCGGCAATAACCACGATCCAGTCGCAGAGCAAGTCCAAATAAAGCCTTGAAATGCTGGGACCCAAGAGAAGTTCGCTGGGAACGTCTTGTCGCTTGAATGATTGAAGCGTTCTTTCCATTTATAAAGCATACAGAATTTTCTCGATTTCTGATACTATATTCAAAGATTCGGCATCTCTTACCAAGGGTGTTTTTTGCAGTCACAACATAAAGTATTAGTGGTTACTGGAGGCTTTCTTTCGGGAAAAGAAGGAAGCTTTTTTGAAGTCTTAAAAAGACAGGTTCTCCAGTGGCAATTTTCGAAGTTTTCATGGCTTGAGGCCATGGTGAAGGTGACGTCTGTTGAGCCGATTGTGTACGTGCAAAGCTCGGTTAAAAAAACCAAAGATGAAAGAGTCCTGGATTTTTTTAAGTTCAATGATTTAAATTCTACACCTGAACTCACAGAGACATTGATTGCCACACTTTTAAAACAAGAGTCTATGGATTTTGAAGTGGCTTCAGTGAACGATCTTTTTTCCAATAAAAAACTCCGCGAAAGACTTTTAAAAGAGTGTGATTGTGTTTTTATTTCAACGACACTTCTGCGCGATTTAAGTGAGATGTTTCCGATTCTCAATTTACTCAAGACTCCTGAAAATCACCTGGTCGTCGGAGGACCTTTAACTCAGCTTTTAAAAGAAAATATTAAATACATGAACAATGTTGAAGTGGTTGCTATCGGCCATGGAGAGTATCTTGTTCCAACTCTTTGTGAGTGGATTAAAACGGATTTTAAAGAATTAAAACCACATCCGACAGCGAGTGGAAGTAAGATTGAGAAGCTCAATAACATTCAAGTCCTTTACAGTGGTCATCCGGAATCAAGCAATCTCGATATGTTCCCAGCGGCAGATTGGAAACTCGCAGAGACATATCACCAAAAAACATTCCCTGTTATTCATTATGAAAGCGTGCGTGGATGCCCATACCGTTGTTCATTTTGTAATTACCCATTTCTTTTTAATGAAAACAGCTTCCGTTATCGTTCGGCCCAAAAAATCGCCAATGACTGGGAGACTTATGAAAAGAGCATGGGGCCAAAGATTATCAATTGCCTCGACTCACTCTTTACCATGCCAAGAAAAAGGCTTTTTGAACTTTGTGAAGAAATCCAAAAGCGCGGGCTTAAGAGCCGTTGGGTTTGTTATGCCAGAGCTGAAGACTTAGCCGATGAAGAAGTTTGTAAGGCGATGAAGGCGGCCAACATCCTTCAAGTGCAGATTGGTCTGGAATCGGGGAGTCCCCAGATTTTAGACAATATGAAAAAGCATTGTACGCTGGAAGAAAATATTAAAGCAGTAGAGAACTGCCGCAAGTATGGAATCACTTCCGTAGTTTCATTAATTGTTGGTTTCCCTGGAGAAACGGAGAGCACAATCGAAGAGACGTACGAACTCATTAAAAAAACCAAACCAGACTTTTTCTTTGTGGCAACTTTCAGTACGCGCGCGGCCGGTGTTCCGATTCTTTCTGTTGAAAATAGAAAGAAATTTGGTATTTGGATTGATGAAAATGTTTTTTCTGTTTCACCTTACTGGGAGCATGCAACCATGAGTGCCAGCGAAGTTGGAAAGAATGTAAGAAAGCTGCAGTTGAGATTAATGAGAGAAAAACATTCGCTTAATGCCTTTGCCTTCTATTCAGGAATGCTAGGGTATAAACCAGAAAACCGCGAAGCCCTTTTAGACTTCCAGGCGGCATCAGTAGAGCGTTTTCAAACGCTTCCAAAGTTCTTTAAATTGGCCGTGAGTTTTATTGAAAAGAGAATCCAAAGAGACATCAATAAACTTAAAGTCACTACAACAGCGACTCCTGATAAGCAGCTTGCTTAGTTCGTGAAATTTTCTCTTTCAATTAAGTTGTCGAGTTCAGCGTCGATAGGAGCTGGTTCGTTTTGATCCAACTTCACCAGGCCTTTCCACATTTTTAAATAAATGGCCAGGAATGCTGGTTTTTCTACATTAGGGTCCACAAATTTTGGTAGGTGAATCCATGGCACGTTCGGGTGTTGGTGGTGAGCAAGGTGGTCGTGGTAATTTAAAAAGAAAGCTTTTGTAATCGGGTGAACTTTTAGGTTCCAGGCCCCGTTTCTAATATCGCGAACACTGTAAGCGTGGTCGGCGTATTGAAGAGCAGACCAGGTAAAACCAAAAGCAAAGTAACACATGAAGTATGTCGTCAGATCCAGACCCAGTAAAAAGAATAGTCCGAACTGAACAGCAAGTGTGAAGAGCACTTCCATTCTCATGCGAGTGATTTCTCTGTTTGAAAGGTTTTCAAAACTGCGAAGCATACTTGCTCCACCCATTCTTCCAACTTCATAGTTATCTTTACCTGAAAAACGGGAAGAAAGCAGACTGTTTGGGTTTACTAATAGCCAGATTGAACCAATAAAAGGAACGGCCCAGTAGACTCCAGTTAACACACCGTAAAGAGTAATGTTTTTTACCAGCTTGTTGTCGCGGTCGTCGTACATTTCAAAAAGTTCATATTGAGTACGGTTATTGCGATGGTGGTTCAAGTGACATCTCTTTTGGAAAGAGTAGGCCGTCGGGAACATGGCCGCTGTGATATTTCCAAAGATGTAATTGATTTTACGATTATAGTGAAAATTTGAGTGAACTGCTTCGTGAAGAAGAGAGAAAGTTGTATTGCCTGTGTAAGCAAAAAGCATTATGCAAGCGATCTTAAGCCACCAGTTATCCGTGTGGGCACAGGTGTAGAGTAGGAACATCAATAGTGCAATTGAGCCAACAGCTAAAAAAATATTCAAATTCGCTGGAATGGAAATATTTTTGTTATTGTACATTAACGTCTTTTTCATGGAATTATTCTCACATTTAAGAGGGGGTAACGTCAACCGAGGAAAAGTTCGCTCTCTGGCATTTCCCTCTTAAAAAGATCGCCACTTTTGTCCATTTTTGAGTAAGATTAAAGCATGAAAAAACTGCTAAAAATCACCTTGTTCGGTGCCCTAATCCTAATGGTAGGGTTAATGATCAAGGGCCCGACTCAGGATCGCAAGTCCGATGCGTATTTTGCATGGAGATCCCAGCACGAGCATGAGTTGGCGATCAATCGTCTTCATCAGGAAGCGATTCTTAGTCCCAACTTTCATTTTGATCATTTAGAGTTAGTCGAAGTGGCCCCGGGAAAAAGATACTTCAGTCTTTGGGGGCACATGATGCTGCGTTTTGCAGGATCGGGCGGGGCAGACCCGGACCAGGATTTGGTTCTTAGTTTTCTTGCAGACTTTAATGATTTTCCAGTTGATGACTGGAAAGCTTCTACTGGTGGTTACGTGGTTATGCCAAAAATCGGAACAGTGGCCCAGTACAAAGCGGAGTACATTCAAGGAGAGGGACGAACGATTTTCTTTCATCCAATCCATGCGACTAAAGAAAAAGAACAACTCCTTTTAACGACATTAAGAAACTGGATTAAAGACCCTACACTTCCTGGGGGCTATTCATTTTTTTATAATAATTGCGTAAGCCTGATGACGAAACTTTTAGTGGAAGCAAAACTTTTACCAAGAATGGGCCTTTATGGTTACTGGCCGAAATATGTTCCAAGACAATATGCTCAAGAAGGATTGATTGATTATGAGTAGAGATAAAATCGCCACGATGCCGGACCTTGAAAGATTTAAAGTCATCTGTCTTTATGTCACTCTTTCAACAATTGCTTTCGCTGTTATTTATGGATGGTGTAATCAACAGGCCGCGCTTAACCCGGTTAGATACTCAATGTATACTCAATGGGAGCTTTCAATTCCTCTTATCCCATGGATGATTTACCCATACATTTCTTTAAACCTGCTTTTTGTGGTGGCGGCCTTTGTTTTAAAAGAGGTCTCATCGGTTAAAGGATTTTGCACTTCACTGATTGTCGGAGCGATCGTTGCTGGTTTTGTTTTCTATTTCTTCCCGGGGCAACTAGGATTTGTGCGCGAAACAGTTCCAGGGTACGAGCAGTATTTTGATTTTATGTTTTCAATTGATCATCCACATAACTTGTTTCCTAGCCTTCACGTTACATACTCAACTCTAGCGATTTTCGCTATGATCGAGCAAACGACGAATAAAATCTTTCATGCTTTTATGTGGGTATGGTTGGTTTTAATTTCAGCTTCTGTCGTTTTTGTTCACCAGCACCATCTTTTTGATATTGTGACAGGATTTATCCTGGCGCTGGTGATTTATAAATTAGTCTACGAAAAAATTCACAACACTAAGAGAGCGTAAACCGCCTGGCAAATCAGGTGGGCCATCACTCCGCAGACAACAGTTAATGTCAATCTGTTGATGAAAATCCACTTCGGGTCATCTGAGGCAAAGTAGATGTTGTCTTTTTCTTCTGCTTCACTTCTTGCTTTAAGAAATAAATAAGCAAATGAGATTTCGGCCACAGTCGCTAAGGTTGTAACAAAGATAAATGCCAGGGCCATGTTACTCATGGGCGTTAGGTTGATGAAGTTTTCGCGGTTGATATAGTAGAGAGAGACAAGCCCTACAATATGGAAGATGTCGTGGCTGATTCCGTAGCGCGGAGTCCAGTTAAACCATTTGTAAATCATCACCAATTCTAAAGGCCCGCGTGCCCACCAGCTTAAAAGATGGAAAGCGATAACATATTTAATCGGGACGATAACATCCGGGCTAAAGATAAAAAGAAAGGGCAGAAAAAACCACGTCGTCACAGTGTAGGCAAGCCAGAATGCTTTGGGTTTTGAAATAGGCCCACCAGTCATTGGATTCGGACCATTTTGTTTTTTCTTGTAAAGATAGGCACATGCGCTCACTAAAAGCGGCCATATGACCAGCAGGACTTTTGTTAACATTAAAACCTCTTGTTTATGTCAATGTTAAGCTACAACAGGTGTAAAAAGATAGGGGTCTATGTTAAAATTTTTCTGATGTCGTTAACAGTAGAACAAAAAGACAAACTTTTAGGAATTAAACCTCGCTTCTTTTTTGCGATCATGCTTCCTTTTGCTCTTTGTATCGCTCTTGGCATCTATATTTGGAGACTTCCATTTGTCTGGCAGGACTTCTTTATTTTCTTCGTTTTTTACCAAGTGGCCCTTTTTGGAATTTCAGTTGGAAATCACCGCTACTTTTCTCACAAGTCATTTAAAGCAACGCCTTTTTTTGAATTCCTTCTTTTCTTCTCATCTGCAGTCGCTTTTCAAACTCCGGCCATTTGTTGGGCGGCAGTTCATAGAAAACACCACCATCATAGCGACAAAGGTGATGATCCTCATTCTCCTTATTTTAAAGAGGGAAGGCCATTGAGTTTTTGGGAGGGTTTCTGGCACGCACACGTTATGTGGATTTTTGGATTGGACACTTTAGGTATTATTAAAAAATACACTCAGGATCTTTATCACAGCGAAAGACTGGTTAAATGGCATCGCTTTCACATGTTGATTGGGATTTCATTTCTTATCATTCCGGGTTTTATCGAAGCGGCGATGCTCGGAGAGTTTTCAGTAGATAATATCCTTCGTGGGGTTTTCTGGGGCGGGCTTTTTAGAGTCATGCTTTTACACAATGCTGTCTTCTTGATTAATTCATGGGGCTGCCACCGCGGTATTGGTTATAGAAGAAATGAAACAAGCGACCAGAGCACTAACAATCCATTGTTGTTTCCTTTTATTCTTGGCGAAGCATGGCACAACAACCACCATGGCTCACAAACCAGTGCTAATAATGCTCAAAAGAGCATTGATATAGACCCGCATTTCTGGATGCTCAAAGGTTTTGAAAAACTGGGATGGGTTTCAGATATTAAAGACGCACACAAGTCTTAAACCAAGCACATATCAAAACTGACTGTCGGCCTTGTTGAGTCCCAATGAAGTGGGTCTTGAATTAGCCCGTGATCATCTTTGTTATGAACGCTAAAAACGGCCATTGGCATTTTCTGCATAAACAGGGAGAGGGTCTTTTCCAGATAATCTTCATTCTCAAAGTCAGCGTAGGCGAGCATGTGAAAATCTTTTTTAAAGGCCAGGTGGATAAAGTCGTGAAGGATTTTTTGTCGATCACTCTTTGCGAGATTTTTATCATAAACAACTTGAGAAAGATAAAGGATATCCAGCGGCGTGTTTTCTTTTGGGAATTTCTTAAATTCAAAGAAGGGAATCTTACTTCCCATGGCATGAATCAATTTAAGTGCCTCTGGGATTTTAGTGATGCGAATCTGTTTTGTTTTAATTGGGTTCCATACCATCGCCAGTGCCTGGAGCTCGCCACTTTTGTTAAAAGATAAAAGCAGGTTCTCCATTGAAAAATCGTTCCATTTTTTTAAACGGTGATCCAGTTCTTTTTCCCAGTCATGAGAAAAAAGATCTTTGGGATTATTGAGTGAAAGGAAATTAACAATAAGTTGTTTATCTTCCTTGGTTGCCATACGGGCATAAGTTGAAGACGTTCTTAATTTCACTCGGCCAATAACATTGACCATTTTGTATTTTTGCAGCTGATGGTAATAGAGGTTAGCAATTTTGGTTTCGGCCAGGTTGTTTTTGGATTCTTTATTTTCATCAATCAGGACCGTCTGGTAAAAACGGCAGTGATGCATTTCTTTGATCCGTGGAGAGAGCTTGATAAGGTTCGCGTACATCAAGCGCCACTCACGAATGAGCTTGCGGTTCATCTTGATACGCAAGTCTCCCAGGTATCCGACAGTCTGCAATTCTCCATTGATATAACCCGGGCGGTAGGTGATAACACCCATGCCGTAAATTACACCTTGGTCATCTCTTAATAAAATGATGATGGATGAATCACTTCTTTCTTTGAGGAAAGCAAAAAAATCGTTTCCTCTGGTGTAGATGATTTCAGACTCTGTCGAGCTCAGCGATGTCTGGTGGTAGAAATCAAGGATGTCCTGATTGTCGGCCTCTGTCGCCTGCGAAATATGTGGATACTGCGCAAAAAAATCTTTAAGGGATAACTCTTTCATTCGCAAAGAGTGGTTAAGAGTTGACGGAAGTTTTTCTCTAACGTCAAAAAGTCTGCTTTGTTTTCAATGAAGAGGTCAGATCTTTTTTTCTTTTCTTCAATATCCATTTGTTTCGAAAGAATATTTTCAGCAAGTTCAGTGCTGATATTGTCACGTTTTACCAGTCGCTCAAGTTGAATAGAGCGTGGAGCATAAGTGCAGACTGCAAGGTCTGTTTTCTCATTAAGTTTTTTTTCAAATAAAAGAGGAACGTCATAGACAATAAAACCATGGGGTTCAAATGCACTATAGGCACTCGAAAAAGCATCAGGCATACGCGAGTAAATAAAGGTTTCAAGCAAGAGTTGATTCTCAGGGGTTTTAAAAGCCAGCTCTCTCAAAGTTTTAAAATGAATGGCCTCATCGATGATAGCATCAGTGAAATTTTTAAAAACAAAATCAAAAGATTCTTTCTGCCCGTAAATTCCTTTGACCAGCCTGTCTGCATCAATGACCGGAATGTTTTCATCGCGGAACATTTGGGCCACAGTGCTCTTTCCAGTTGCAATACCACCTGTCAGCGCCACAATCGGCACCGGGATATTGTAGAGGCGAGAGCTCTGGTCTTTAGTAATCCACTTACTTTTTAGCTTTTTCATTAACCTTAGCTTGGTTCCAGTAAACGTCCATTTGTTCCTGGTTCATATTCTCAAGTTTAACACCTTTTGCTTCCATCAGGTCTTCCATAGCGTGGAAGCGACGAAGGAATTTTTTATTGGCATTGCGAAGAGCATCGTGTGGGTCCATATCCAGGTGTCTTGCCAGTTGGGCCACGGAGAAAAGAAGATCTCCTAATTCTTCAAACACAGCTGCGCGGTTTAGTTCGCGGTGTGGAGTTAGTTCTTCTTTTAATTCCTGCCATTCTTCTTCAACTTTGTAGGCCACTTGAGTGTAGTCATCCCAGTCGAATTTAATATCGTTTGTTTTTTTACCGATTTTTACCGCTGACATTAAAGGAGGTGCGTTTAAAACAGAAGACTTAATACGGTGATGATTTTTTTCACCTTCTTCGCGAAGTTTTTCTTCCGCTTTGATTTTTTCCCAGTTAATTAAAACCTGGTCAGCAGAAATCGAAGTGTCTTTCTTTTCAAAAACGTGTGGGTGACGGCGGACAAGTTTTTCACTTAGGCGTGCCGAAACCGATTCAATATCAAAGAGTCCTTTTTCTGAACCCATTTGAGCGTGAAGCAGAACTTGCATCAGAACGTCGCCAATTTCTTCTTCCATTTTTTTCGGGTCTTTTTCTTCAACCGCTTCAACAAATTCGTACGACTCTTCCAGAAGATATTTTAGAAGAGACTCATGCGTTTGTTTTAAGTCCCAAGGGCATCCTTCAGTCGGATGGCGTAGGTCGGCGATGATATCTTTTAGTTTCTCAAAATTGCTTTTATTCATTTGCGGCACCTGCTAATATTTGTTACCTTTTAGGGTATCAGGAAAGATTGATGAAGTTTGAGATATTTTACCAGAATAGTGGGTCAAAAAGAAATAACAGTCTTGGCATGGACCACGTGATTTCTGCCTTAGAAGCTGTCCTCGGCGCTAATCTTAAAAAAAACCCTCATTTCGCAGGTGTCAAAGAAGTGACCATGACTATGACTCTTTGTGGAAAAACAAAGATCAAAACGCTTAACCGCGACTATCGACAAAAAGACCTGTCTCTTATACACATCTCCGAGCCCACGAGACGCTCAGTTAT
>CAXHHE010000029.1:0-16256 GCA_964016365.1 uncultured Bacteriovorax sp.
CTACACAGAAGCCTTCGTCGGCAGCGTCAGATGTGTATAAGAGACAGGACATCACTCACTTTGGTGATAAAGAAGGATTCATTGAATCAATGCTTGATGAAGTTATCCGCATTTTAAATGCTCAGAGAGCTTCGTTATTTTTAATTAATCCAGAAACTAACGAGCTTGAAGCTGTGTGTGCTCTTGGGGTAAGAAAAGAGCAGTTAAAATTCGACTACCGCATCGGGATTGCTGGATCAGTATTTACCACTGGTGTGGCCCTGAACATTGATACAGTTCATGATAGCACGCGCTTTAACGAAGCGTTTGATAAGAAATTTGGTTTTGAAACGAAGTCGATTATCTGTCATCCAATTCATAACCGCGAAGACAAGATCATCGGTGTTATCGAAGTTTTAAACAAGAGAAACGAAGACCGATTTACGATTGAAGACGAAAAGACAATGAAAGTTCTTTCATTGATTTTTTCTTCAGTGTTCTATAACTTTACGCCAATGTCGGATAAGTCGCTTATCAGAAGATTCTCGAATCCTTTTGATAGAAAGAACGCGCTGATTGGTAAAGTGCCTCACGTGGCCTCTTTAAGAAGCACAATCGTGAAGCTAAAAGACATCGAAGCACCAGTTTTAATTTTCGGTGAGCGCGGTGTAGGTAAATCACTTTACGCTAAGATTCTTCACGTTGAAGGTCAGCGTGGATTAAAATCTTTTGAAGTGGTTCACTGTGCTGAAAAAGACCAGGAAATGGTAGGAAGAATGCTTTTTGGGCCGGAAGAAACTGAAAGCAAGTTTATTACTTGCCAGGGTGGAACTGTTCAGCTGCATGAGGTGTGGGCCCTGTCTCCAAAAAACCAGAAGACACTTTTAGAGGTGCTGAAAACTCGCCATATCCCGAACACAAAGTTCAGTCTTGATGTTCGCATCGTAGCGACAACGACTAGAGATCTTGGTCTCCTTGTGGCCAATGGAGAGTTTGACCGCGAGCTTTATGAGTTCATCTCAAAAGCGACTGTGTTTATGGAACCATTAAGAAGAAGAGGCGATGATATCGAGCTTCTAGTGGATTATTTCCTAAAAGCTGAATGTAAAAAAGAAGGGCTTCTTCTGAAGTCGTTTGCTCCAAAGTTAATGGAGAAGTTAAAGAAGTACGACTGGCCAGGAAACATCAAAGAGCTTCGTCTTTGTGTGGAAAGGGCAGTGCTTTATAATCCAAAGGCCCATGTGATTACTGATATCGAGATTGAAGATTCAGCATCACCACTAGTGGATCTTTCAGAAAAGAAGAGAATGTTTGGGGACCTGCCTTTTGTCAGTGACCACAACATTGCGCTTAAAGACCGTCTTTCACTGGTAGAGCGTGAAATGATCCATGCTGAGATCAGACGCTGCAACGGCAATAAGTCTAAGGCCGCTAAGGCGATGGGCATTAGCCGCGAAGCTTTAAGAAAGAAGCTTCTGATGAGTACAGATATCCTGAAGTCTCTGAACTTAACAGAAGAAGAACGCTTAAAATTCATGAAAGAAGATGACGAATTCGCAAATGCGGCTTAAAAAGGAATGGTATGTCCTTTTTAAGTCCATTTTTTAATCATCTCAATATAAAAGATTTCATCGACATTCTCATTGTCGCGATTCTTATTTATCAACTGTTGTTGATCGTAAGAGGGACAAAGGCCGCTCAGATGATCGTGGGGCTGGGTTTTCTTTTTGGCCTTTTTTGGCTGGGGATCACTTTTAAGCTTTACTCACTCAACTGGGTTCTGGCCCACTTTTTTGATTCATTCTTTATTATCGTCGTCGTTCTCTTCCAGGATCAATTCAGAAGTGCCTTGGCCTCGGTAGGGACGAAAAGAAATATCCTGACGGTCTTCACAAAAGACGAGCACGATTTTGAAATTGATGAAATCGTCGAGGCCTGCGGGGCCTTGTCGCGAGAAAAGATCGGGGCACTGATCGTTATTGAGCGCACACATGGTTTACTCAACTATATTAACACCGGGACGAGACTGGATTCCAGAATCCATTCGGATATTATCTATTCGATCTTCGAGTCGAGCTCCAGCCTTCACGATGGGGCGATCATTATCCAGAACTCAAAGCTCACAGCTGCGGGCTGCTTTTTGCCCCTATCAAAGAACTTTGATATCGAACGCCACTTAGGGACCCGCCATAGGGCCGCTCTGGGGCTGACAGAAGTTACCGATGCATTAGTTATTACTTGTTCTGAAGAAACTGGTAAGATTAACTTATGTGTCGAAGGGATTTTCTACCTGTGTAAAACAGAAAAAGAACTGGGGCAGTATCTTCGTCACATTTGGAGCAATGAAAGTTTAGACAGTGCTCTAAGACCGATTAAGACCAAGGACATTGTTCGTTGAAATTAGAAAAGGCCCAAAGACACACGCTCAAAATCATCGCGATCTTTTTTGCAGTATCGCTATGGTTTTATGTTTTAAACAGTGAGCCAGTGGAAATAGAAAAAAAGATTCAAATTGAGTTTCAATTGCCCAAGGGCTACGCCATCTCAAGTCAAACCGAAAGACAGCTTACTTTAAAACTTAAAGGCTCAAAGGCCTTTATTGGAAATGTTTTTTCTAACAAAGAGAAGCTGGTGGTGGATTTGAACCCTTACTTTAAAAAGTTCGGGAAGAGCTTTAGAGTTCAATACCATCCATCACAAATCACCGTGCCGTTTGGCGTGGATATTTTAGAGATGCACCCGAAAGAGGCGAGCATTGAAATCGATCGCCTGGTGCAAATGCAGCTACCGGTCAAGGTTCTGTACATTGGCAATATGGCCTATGACAAAAAATTTAAAGAAGTACATGTTGAGCCAGAAAACGTCATGGTCAGTGGGCCGGTTGACGTCATCAGAAAATTGTCTAGAGTAGAGACCACTCCGGTGAACCTTTCATCTGTAGACAAAGAAGAAGGGACATTGACGGTTCCCTTGGATGAATTGGACTCGCGTTTGATGTATGAAGAGAACCCAAGAATTAGATTAAAATATAAAGTACAACTGACGATTCCTAAGCGCGAAGAAGTTAAAAAAGAATAACGCTTAGTAATGTTATTGTTGCAAAAGGATGAGATTATGTCGGAGAGAAAACTTTTCGGGACAGATGGAATTCGTGGTAAGGCGAACGCTTACCCAATGACAGCAGAAGTGGCGACGGCCCTTGGTCGCGCAGTAACTCACTACTTTCAGGCAACGAATCCCAACAATGCTAAACCTATCATCATCGTCGGAAAGGACACCAGGCTCTCATGTTATATGCTGGAGATGGCCTTTGCTTCAGGCGTGTGTTCTCAAGGTGGAGAGGTTATTTTAACTGGTCCTCTTCCTACTCCGGGAGTCGCTTTCGTTACTCACTCAATGCGCGCAGACGCAGGAGTTATGATCTCTGCTTCTCACAATCACTTTGAAGACAACGGGATTAAAATCTTTGATGGAAAAGGAAATAAACTTCCAGACTCAGTAGAGCTGGAGCTTGAGAGACTTGTTCTTAACCCGGAATTAATGCCAGCTAAATTCGGAGGCCTTTTAGGAAATGCCGAAAGATTAAAAGAAGTTTACGGGCGCTATATCGTTCAAGTTAAATCGGCCCTGGGGCACGACTACGACCTGGATGGAATGCGTATCGTTTTAGACTGCGCTAACGGTGCCGGTTACAAAGTAACTCCGATGATTTTCCAGGAGCTGGGAGCAGAAGTTTTCTCGATTGGGATTTCGCCTAACGGGGAAAACATCAATAAGAACGTTGGCTCACTTCACCCAGAAGCGGCCCGTGCAGAAGTTTTAAAATACCGCGCAGACATCGGGATTTGTATCGACGGTGACGGCGATAGAGTAAGTGTTATCGACCAGGAAGGAACGATGATTGATGGGGATAAACTCATCGGTCTTTTTGCTAAACTTCTTCTTGCCCGTGGCGAGCTCAAAGCGGGAGACACTGTTGTTGGAACAGTTATGTCGAACTTAGGGCTTGAATTGTATATTAAGTCTCTAGGACTTAATTTTTATCGCACAAAAGTGGGAGACCGCTATATCATCGAATATATGCGCGCCAATAACTGTATCCTGGGTGGAGAGCCTTCAGGACACATCATCTTCAGCCGCCACTCGACAACGGGAGACGGGTCACTGGGTGGATTAAAAGTTATTGAGGCGATGAAGTACTTCAACAAATCGCTAAAAGAACTGGTGGAGGAAGTTGAACTTTTCCCTCAGTTTATCAAAAACGTGATGGTGAAAAATAAACCTCAACTAGAGACAGTTAAAGCGATTGAAGAAGCGACGAAAGAAGCGGAAAGAAAACTGGATGGAAGAGGGCGTGTCCTTCTTCGTTATTCAGGTACAGAACCTCTTCTTCGCGTTATGGTTGAAGGTGACAATGCGGAGCTAGTTGAAGCAGAATGTAATCGACTGGTCGCAGTTGTGAAAAAAGAGATTGGTTAGTTTAGTTACTTTTTAGGAGTTTAGAATGATCCCTCGTTTAGGCGTTAACATTGATCACGTGGCCACTTTAAGACAGGCCCGTGGAGAAGATTACCCAAGTGTCGTAGACGCCGCTCAAGTGTCGTTATCAAACGGTGCTGATCAAATTACAATTCACCTTCGTGAAGACAGAAGACATATTCAGGACACTGACGTTGAGACAGTTCGCCTGGTAACAAAACGTTTTGGAAAACCACTTAACCTGGAAATGGGAGTGAACCCGGAGATCGTAGAGATTGCCATCGCTTCAACTCCTGAATGGATCTGTTTAGTTCCGGAAAAACGCCAGGAAAAGACCACTGAAGGCGGTCTGGATCTGCTGGACGATGCTAACTTTATCCGCATTGAAGAAGCTGTTAAAAAACTTAAGAGTTCAATTAAAGACGTAAAGATCTCGCTTTTCTTAGAAGCAAAAATCGAAGTGCTTATTAAGGCCACTCAACTAAACATCGACGCTGTTGAAATCCACACTGGAGAGTACGCGCGCGTTTTTGCCAACGGTGATGATGTCGGCCGTTATATTGAACAGTATAAAGCTGCTAAAGAATTTTTAACCAATAATAAAATTGCCACGCATGCAGGCCATGGTCTGACCGAAGAAAGTGTTGTGCCGCTTTTAGAAAATAAAATTTTCGAAGAATACAACATCGGTCACTGGATCATTTGCCATGCTCTTTTTAATGGGCTTTCAAATACAGTTAAGAACCTAAAGAGCGTTTTTGAAGCACATCCTTTAAAGTAGAAAAGGTGACACATGAGTTTAGTTCGCGCCTGGAAAAAAGTCCTTGAGTCTGACCTTGCCAATATCGCTCTTGAAATGAAAGAGGTGATTGAACCACCGAGTGTAATTATCCTCGATGGCCCGGTGGGGGCCGGGAAGACAACATTTACCAAGATCTTCTTAGGAACGACTAAGCAGACGACGAGCCCGACTTATTCAATCATCAATGAGATCGACAATCTTCTGCACGCTGATCTTTATAGAATTGAAAAGAGAGAAGAACTCATTCATTTAGAAATCCCGATGTATTTAGAAGAGAAAGATTATTTTCTGATTGAATGGGGAATGCCTTACCTGCGCGATATTCAACGAATCATTGGTGATGAATTTAAATTTTATCAATTGAAAATTGAGATCAACGAGAACAACTCACGCAATTTTTTACTTAGCAAAATTGTTTAAAAAGTGGTCCTACGTAGGCAATTTTTTCCGATCAAAATAGACGGATAAAATATTTTTAGATCAATAAATTGCATCGAATCAAGTGACCTAATTAGGCGGTTTTATTGGGGATTCACCCGATCTTAACGCTTTAGATTACCTTAATTTCAATACCTTACAATCAAAAGATAGAAAATAGTTTGTTGACTTCTATGTTTCCCACACGTCATACTATTCTTGTTAGATTGATTCTTTTCGAAGGGAATCAAGTCAGACTAGAAAGAAGGGCACGGATGAGCACTTCTACCAGTAGACGACACACGCATCTCTCGAAGAATTTTCTAAAACACGGTTACGATCAATTGGATTTTTTATGGAGGAAGACCAATGAGACTTACATCAAAAGGGCGTTACGCAGTTAGAGCAATGTTAGACCTTACTACTCATTCAAATGGGAATCCAGTAAGACTACAAGAAATCTCAACAAGACAGAACATTTCTCTTCATTACTTAGAGCAACTTTTCAGAAAGCTAAGAAATGGCCAAGCAGTTAAGTCTGTTCGTGGACCAGGTGGCGGTTATGTACTAGCTCGCAACATGGACCAAATTACAATTAAAGACGTACTAGACTGTGTTGGAGAAAACATCAACCCAGCTCGCGATATCGTAGGAACTGAAGCTGAAGCAGCGAACTCTCTAGAGTTCCACCTGTCTAAGAACTACTTCATGAACCTTGGTATTATCATGAAAGAATACTTAGCAACTACTTCACTTGGTGACCTAGTTCGCAAGTCTAAAGAAACTGAAACTGAAGCTGGTATCGCTGGTGCTTCTAATGACGCTGGAATTATGACTTCAGCAATTAGAAACCCAATTGGAGAAATCAATCAGTAATCGTTTCTACTTTGATTATAATGCAACATCCCCGCTATCGAAGAGAGTCGTAGACTTTCTCCATAGCGGGGATTTTCTTTTTGGCAATCCAGCTTCACTTCATCAGTCCGGGAAAAAATCCCGCAAGTATATCAACGAAAGCATTGATTACATCCAACATCTCTTTAATTTAAAGGATCATAAACTTTTTTTTCATTCGGGAGCTTCCGAAGGAATCAACTCGATCTTTAAAGGTCTGGCGTTTAAATTTTTTAAAGAAGGAAAAAAAGCGAGCTTCTTCTTTTCAGAAGTCGATCACGCTTGTGTTGTTCAATTAAAAAATGACCTCGAGGCCCTGGGGCATGTGGTGCAGTTTTTTGGTGTAGATAAAAACGGACTCTTTGATAAAGAAGAGCTGATTAAAGGCCTGCTCAATGAAATGAGTGAAGGGCGTGAGTGTTTTATGAACTACACTTACGTCAATAATGAGTCTGGTGTTGTCTGGCCTTTAGAATGGGCCGCCGAAATTAAAAAAGAAACAATGTGTTTTGTTCACGTGGATGCTGTTCAGGCCGCAGGAAAAGTTGCCAACTGGGAAGTGCTTCACACTGATCTTGATGCTTATACATTTTCAGGCCACAAGTTTGGCGCTCTTAAAGGAATTGGTTTTACCTTCTTTAAAAAAGACCTGGAGTTCAATCCACTTATTGTCGGAGGAACTCAGCAGGAAGGTCTTCGTGCTGGAACAGAAAATGCTTTGGGTGTTTATTCGATTAAACTTGCCCTTCACGATATGAAAGAAAACTTCAGGCCAGATGATCTTTCCACTGCTAAAAATGAGCTGGAAGAGGCGTTGGTAGAGTACATAGGAGAGCGTGGTGAAGTGGTTGCGCGCTCGTCTCCATACCGCAATCTCAACACTATTTTTCTGGTGCTCTATGGGCAAAAAGCTGAAGTTCTAAGTGCTAAGTTTGATATGATGGGAATTGATCTTTCTACAGGCTCAGCGTGTTCATCTGGTATCATTAAAGAAAATCGCATTCTCATGGCCATGGGTTATAGTTATGAAGACTCAAGGGCCGCTCTGAGATTTTCATTCTCGCCGTATATGACATCTGCTGAAGTGGGTGGGTATGTTGAGAAGATTAAGTCGATACTAAAAGGATTCATCTCATAAAAAAGGCCTCCAGTTGGAGGCCTTTTTTATTTTTATCTGCGGCGATCACCTGTAAATCTTAAAATAATCAAGAACAAGTTAATGAAGTCCAGATAAAGAGTAAGAGCACCAAGAACAGTGATCTTTGATCTTTCTTCTGCATTGATTGCATGTTGACCCATTAATTTTATTTTCTGAGTGTCGTAAGCTGTTAATCCAGCAAAGATTAAAAGACCAATTAAGCTAAACACTAAACCAGCTGTTCCACCCATCATTGCCGGGAAGAAAATCGCTAGAAGCGAGTAACCAATAAGCCCGAATAATCCCATTGTACAGAATGTCCCAACAGGTCCCAGGTCTTTTTTAGTGAATAGACCAAAAGCTGAAAGACCTGCAAATCCGATTGCTGTCGTAAAGAACGCAGACTGGATGCTTGACTGAGTGTAGATTAAAAAAATTGTCGAGAATGTAATCCCTGTCAGCGCAGAGTAAAGCAGAAAGAGACCTGTGGCCATCACTGCACTCATTCTTTGAATCATTGCTGATAAACCAAGCACAACACCGAATTGAGCAATGATGACGGCCCAGAATAAAAATCTATTCTGCACGATTGTCATCGCCATTTGATCGTTGTTTCCGATGTAAGTTGAAATCCCAGCAGTCAGTAAAACACCAATGGCCATCCATTGATAAACTCTGGTCATGAATCCGGCCATGACTTGTGAACGTGTCTCTACGTCCAGGCCGTTATTGTAACGTGTGTTTCTTTCCATATAACCATCCTAATAAAACAGTTGATAGGGAAATTATACTCCTAAAAATTCTTGAGTCTAAGCTTTTTTAGGTCTTCTAAGTTCTCGAGATTAATCTCGCGACGCATTTCAAGAAGTGCCCAGGTTTCCTTTGTGTCGTGTTTGACAAAGAGTGAAATCAGGCGTTCAAAAAGATCGTGTAGACGCTTCCACATAAGTATTCCTCCATAAATAATCTTCTGGCGACATACTAATGAGAAAGCTGGCCGTGAGCCAGTCAGGAAATGGTTAGTCTTTGATTAGGTCAAAATTAAAACACGCCTTTCAAAATCGGCATGATTTCTTTAATTCCATAGGCAATCATTTCAATCGACATTGATAAAAGAATTAAGCCCATGATTCTGGTCATAACGTTCAGACCGATCTGGCCGAGTTTTTCTCCGATTTTTTCCGCGTAACTTAAAATGATTTTAATTATGAGTCCAACCACCATGACCATGACGATACCTGCGATCCAGTGAATGGAGCTGGTGAAATTTTTAGCGTGAATGATAGATGTTGAAATAGCACCAGGACCTGAAAGAAGTGGAATCGCCAGTGGGATGATTCCGATTTCTCGCTCGAAGTCGAGTGACCTGATTTCATCATTATTGATTTTTGAATTTGATTGCTGGCCGGAAATCATACTGAAGGCCGTTGTCGTTAAAAGAATTCCACCACCGATGGTGAATGAGGCAACAGAGATCCCAAAGAAATTTAAAACCGCCTGCCCACAGATTAAGCTGATTAAGATGGTGATCGTAACAGCAGTGGCCGTGTGGTTAGCGAGTTTTTTGACGTTGATGGAATTGTGATTTCTCACGAAACCTAAAAAGACGGGGATCGCTCCAATCGGGTTAACGATAGAGATAAGAGTAATAAAAAATTTAAGTACATCAGTGATCGCCGGAGTAAATTCCATTTTATGACCTCAGGACTTTCGATTTAATTTTATTAATGATCGCTCGCGACTCTTCGATGCCGATCATGTAAGTGATTCCAAAATAAAGCACACCATAAACGCCCAGGATAATCACTGCGCGTGGGATCGGGTGCTCTAGAAGCCCCAGGTGAATAAAGAACTTAATCGAAAGGCCGATGGCGCTGGCGATTAAAGCACTTCCCCATAACTTTGATTGATAGCGGTACTCAACACCTGTTTTTCCGATGATCTTGTTGAGCTTTTTTTGAAGTAAAACAAACTCAATCCATCCACTGATTCCGGCAGAAGCCGTTAGCCCTGCTGTTGCGTAAACTGGATCACTGCTGATCATTGGGGCAAATTTAAAAGCAAATAAATAACCTAAGATCGTCGTAAAGAAGATACGAACGATGGCAAAGTATAATGTTGTCTTCGTGTCTTTTAATGAGAAGAAAGTCGAAGAGTAAAGTCGCCCGATAGTTGAAGCGAGAAGACCAACGCTCGATCCAATTAAAACCATCCAGACAACGTGAGTGTCTTTTTCGGTGAACTTTCCTGTTTGGAAAAGCGCCGCCACTAAAATGTCTCCCAGGATTAAAAAGGCGCAGAGAGAAGGCACGATAAAAAAGCTAATTCGGGCAATCCCTCTTTGCAGGCGATCGCGAAGTTTAGCGTAAATTTCTTCAGGAGACCCGGTGATCGAACTCATTTCAGGAAGTTCACTGGCCGAAATACTCATCCCGAATAAAGACACGGGAAGAAGATAAAGAGTCTGGGCATAGGCCAGGTTAGACACTGCACCTGTTGGCAGAAGAGAGGCCAGAATGTTGTCAATGTATGAACTGACCTGAACAACACCACGAGAAACAATACTCGGAACAAAGTTCTTAAGAATGATTCTTACGTGGAGGTTTTGTGTTTCCATTGAAAAACGGAAAGCTCTAAGAAGTTTAATCGTTGTTGGGAGTTGAACCGCGACTTGCAGAAAACTTCCCGCCACCAGACCCCAACCAGTGTAGATGGCCAGGTCGTATTGGCTGGAGCCGTTACCGAACATTAAAAGAGTGGCGATGATGGCCACGTTCCAGATCACTGGAGCGACGTAGGAAAGAAAGAATTTTCTGTGGCTGTTAAGAATCCCTAAACACCAGGCCGACATAACAACCAGACCTGTACCAGGGAAAAAGATCTGTACAAGTTTAATTGTCAGTTCGCGTTTAGAACCTTCAAACCCAGGAGCGATCGTATCGATGAGAAAAGGAGTGGCGACAATTCCTCCTACAACTAAAAAAGAAGTCATCAAAAACATCAAGCTTCCGATAGTCAAAGCTACGCGTGAAGCTTCCAGGTGATGATCTGGGTTTTCAGTTTTATCATTGTGCTCGCGGGCCAGAAGACCGGCGTAGACTGGGATGAAAGAAGCTGAAAGCACTCCTTCGCCAAAAAGGTTTTGTAAAAAATTAGGGATTTTTAAAGCGGCCTTAAAGGCATCACCGGCATCGGAGTTACCGAAGTAGTGAGCGAAGGCCCGCTCTCTAAGAAGACCTGCAATTCGGCTTAAGAAGATCCCAAGCCCGACAAATAAAGCGCCGCTTTTTTTATTGTTACTCATATAGATCTAATTAAATGAGAGGTTAGATGAAAGATCAACGACTATCTTAATTAAGACGGAAGGTTTTTTAAGACAAAGGCCCCTACATTCATCTTGATACCGACGTCTTTTTGGAACTCGGGGATAGGGGCAACATTCCAGCTCCATTCAGTAAGTGGCCTTGGCAAATTCAGGTGAGCATAATTGTGATCAGTTTGAATCACTAAATCCTGCTTGTTGTAATAGCTAGTTACGGTGTCAGTGATTAAAAGCACCGGAGCACTGAAACTTTTTAAGTACAGGAAATGATTTTTGGTGACGTCTTGAAGGTACGTCTCAACATCTTCTTTTTGAAATTTATTTTTAAAGGTCTTTTCAATATACGCTTCCAGGTGAAGGGGAAGTTGAGACATAATATTGACTGAAAGAACCAGCCCCCAGTTGTGGGATAAAAAAGCTTCAGGGATTTTCCTTGATAATTCTCCCTTAATCAGCGCGCTTTCAATTTCAGAAATGTCGTGTTCAACAAATTTAATATTAGTGAAGCGGGCGAGGTCGCGTTTGACACTTTTTAAATGAACGATGTCGACCAGGGTCACTTGTTTAAAAGTGCGGGACAAGGTCTCGATAGGGATTTCATGTAAAGGACCTGAACCTAAAACTAATACCGAATCGTAATGTTTAGCTTCTGATAAATGTTCGGTGATAAAAGATTTGCACTGGGTGCGATGGGGAAGCCAGGCCTTCTGGCAGCGCTTTTCGCGGGCAAGCAGAGAGATGCTCTCGGTGAGGTGGCCAAGCTTTTTGGCCGAAGCAAGCTTTGGAGACTCAGATATATAAGTGAAAAATTCTCGTATCAAAAGTCATGCTCCCAATGGATATTCTTTTGATACGAGTATAAATCTTAAGCTGCTTTTTTACTAGTTTTCACTGTTTTTGCATTCACATAGTTTACGTATGAAGGAATTCTATGGTGGAGTAGGTCCCACACAATTTTCTCTTCAAGTCCGTCAACCTTTGCACATCTCATAAGCTCTTCGACTTTTCCATCGAGCATCTCATAATCAATAGTTGAACGATAAACATGCTCACATTCCACGAGAATCTCTTCGATTTCATCTTTGTATTGAGCAATTAGAGTGATAACAAAACTGTCGCGATCCATATAAGCCCCTTATGTACTTCAGCGTTTAGACACTGATAAGGGGCTATTCGGATAGGTGATTAAAATACTTTAGTATTCTTTTTGAATCTTAAAAATTTCTATGTCTCAGAACAAACTCAACCCTGCGGTTGACGTTGATTCCTTTTTCTTCCTCTTCAGAAGACACCGTCGCACTCGATTGGGCTACAGGGATCAATTTATCCGGTAAGACTCCAAAATCTTTAATAAGCGAGTTTCTGATGGCCATGGCGCGCTTAAAAGAGAGGTCCCAGTTGGCCTGCTCAGTGGCACCTTCACCTTTTTCAGTGTGGCCAACGATAGACACAGTTCCCTCATAGTCTCTAAAGACGTCTGCGAGTTTTTTCAGGTACACTTTTCCTTCAAAGGAAATTTCCGTTGAGCCAAACTGGAAGACGATATTTCCAGGGATGGCAAACTTTAAGTAATCCGAATTGTAGTCGGCGGAGAAAGCGTTACCATCGAAGAGTTCATCCACAAGTTTTGATAAAACTTTGTGCTCTTGAAGATAAACGGGACGGGGACGAGCTGGCTCTGTAACATCTGCCTGGTCGAACCCGCCTTCTTGTCCGTTAAGCACTGAATACGAAGTATTCGGCGTACTACCGATTTTTCCTACTGAATCTGATCCACCTTTAAAAATTGTAGCGGTGGTAAAATAATCGGCGATCGCCGCTTTGGTCGACTCGTCGGCACCCATCAGCCACATTACCAGGAAGAAGGCCATCATCGCGGTCATGAAGTCCGCGAAGGCTACTTTCCAGGCACCACCGTGAGCACCACCGTGTCCTTTATTAATTCTTTTAATGATAATAGGCGCTTTTTCATCTGCCATAAGACCGCTCCTTGGTCACATATTAGATTGAGTTACTTTTTCCCAGCGTTTGCTGTCGCTTCATCCACTTCCTTGAATGTAGGACGGAATTCCGTTGGAATACTTCTTCTACCAAACTCAGCACAAACTTTTGCGTTTACTCCTTTAGAGAAAGCAAGAAGACAAATTTTTGCTGTGATCATAAAACGCATTTCTTCTTTTAAGTTCGATTCTACTTTAGCAGCAAGTGGCTGCAGGTAACCGTACGAGAACAAGATCCCGAGGAACGTACCTACAAGGGCCGCGGCTACCGACATACCGATAACTTCCTTACCTTGAGTCAGCTTACCCATGGTGATAACTACCCCGAGTACCGCGGCAACGATCCCCAGACCTGGCATGGCATCCGATACACGGTTAATACCACCAACCAGAACGTGCTCTTCTTCGGTCACGATATCTAAGTCAGCATTCATCAGGTCTTCCAGATCGTATGGAGATAGTGATGAAGCAATCTGAACTTTTAGTGTGTCACAGATAAAATCGATGGCGTGGTGATTGTGTAAAACAGCAGGGTAGCGTTTAAAAATTTCTGACCCTTCTGGATTTTCAACGTGTGGTTCAATTGAGATCGGGTTTGCTGAGGCCATCTTAATAAGTTCGAACATACACTGAAGTAGTTCGATGTAAGCTGCCTTTGAAATCCCGGTTCCTTTTAAAGCTTGAATACATTTTGCAAGCATGGCCTTGATAACAAATGGATTGTTGGCCATAACAAGAGATCCAACAGCGGCACCACCGATGATGAGAACCTCAGTTGGCTGCCAAAGAATCGCTAGGTTACCATGGTGAAGAACGTATCCCATGATAACACAGACTGTAGTAACGACTGCACCCACTATAGTGAACATAAAATCCTCCAAATGATTTGCTATCTTATCGAAAGGTCCTACATGAATCTTTAGTTTTTGTGCACTTAGGAGATCTGTTTAGGCAAAAAAGAGTAGAGTCATTCAAGTTTGGTCAACTAATAACCGACAAGACTTTCGGAGAATTATATGAAAATAGCACTTTTAGTCTTTTCCTTAGTGATTAATTCAACTTTTTTGCCAGTCCTTCATGCAGCAGAAGAGAATAAAACTCAGCTATCAACATCATTTGATGTTTTTAATAGCAAGTGGAATTACACGCCGACGCTTGAGCGAACGGATGGGAATTCTAAAATACATACGAAATTTTTTAAACGCATTCTCTGGATTGAAAAAACTCCAGTATCGATTGTCGACACCAGTTTTGTGTATTTAGAAAATCCACAAAAAGACCCGGATGCAAAAAAGAACGAGCTCGCTTATATTGCCCAATCGATTAAGAAAAGTTTTGGGCCACAAATGGTGATCAGCGGGCAGGGAAACTCTCTGACAGTGGAAGGAAAAGTCGAAAAAATGAACCGCACTGTAAAGGTGAGTCTCCTGAAAAAAGGTAATCATGTGACCATCATCACGTCGATGGTGCGAACGGGACTTTACTCAAAGCTTCGAGCAGAAGTAAACGAACTTCACAATGGTCTTTTAGATTATGATGGAGAGTTTAAAGTTAAAAAAGAAAAGAAGACCACATGGTTTTCTCTTCCTTTTATGATTGATGAAGCTCATGCGGCCGGCGGATTTGATTTCACAAGTCTCTTTACAGGAAGCAACACCAATTCAGGGGCCAATTCTCTTGGCGGATTTAATGTTAACCTGACGGGTAATATTCAAAATCTTGAAAACAGTGTGAACAACGTTAATACCAATTTAGGAAAACTCAACACAGGTATTGATGCGGCCAATTTGAATTGGGGAAATACCAATAATCAGCTTGGGAGTGCCAATACAAACTGGGGAAACACCAATATCCAGATTGGAAACGCCAATACGAATTGGAACAACACCAATGTACAAATTGGTAATGCCAACCAAAACTGGTCTGATACCAATAAACAAATGGACGAGTTCAATAAGAACATCGACAAGGTTAATGACAATGCTACTCGCGCTAATGAAAACTGGGCCGACACTAATAAAGAATTAAATAAGGCCAATGCCACAGCAGATAAATTTGCTGACGAATACAAAAACATGAATACGAACTGGGCGGAGAGTAATAAGCTCTTATCAAAGGCTCTCGACCCCAACCATATGGCGAAAGTTGCTTTTTACACTGCTGCCGGAGCTGCTCTTGGTGGGATCGCAGTCAGCCTTGCGATTCAGGGAGTGAGTGAAGGGATTAGTTTTCTTCATGAGCTTTTCACTGGAGCAAAAAAGAAGAAGTTAGAATGGGAAGATTTCGAGAAGGCCATGGCTGCTTGGGATAACCAGCTTAATGACTTGGTGAAGATGGAGCAGATTGTAGATAACTATATTGATGCTTTTAATTTCTTTGAAGGAAAAAACTTAGGAAACGATTACGTTAAACAATTATCCAATGCCAGCCGCGATATGCGTTTTGACCGCGATATGTTTATGGAAAAATTTAAGGATCAAAACCTGGATATTTCCTGCCGTAAAATGTATTACGATGCCGCTGATGAATTAGATCAGAAAGTTAAAGAGTACGACAAAATTATTCAGTATGCGACTAACAATAGTATGTCGATTGCCAATGGACCTGCTTATTTCTGTAATCAGCTCAAAGAGCTTCAAAGAAGAATTCTTTCGGCCGAAACCCAGATGCAGGACTTGCGTTTAAAAATCCTGGTGGCCGAAAACCAATACTATGGCAAACAGTCAGATGCACTGGATAAACGCGATGATGATATTGAAAAAGTAAACGACCGCATCGCCAAAACGATGGATGAGAAAAAAGCTTACGATAAAAAAGTAATGGAGCGAATCCAGGAGGCCCACAAACAAGCGCGCACAGATTGGTTAGCTGCTTGTATGGAAGCTAAAAATGATGAAGGCTTAAAAATTAAAGAAGAACTAAAAGACAGCTTCTTTCTGTTTACTTATTTTAGAAAGAAAAACCGTTGTACTGACTCTTACGCCAAAGTAGAAGAGGCGGTTAAAAAGCGTACTGAAGAGAGCATTAAAACCCTGGCCGCTGAAGAAGTGTTAAGAAAAGACTTAGTGGTAAGGGCCAACAATACAGTTGAAATGAATCTTTCGGAAGAGCAGATGAACTGGATGTCGAGAGTTCACATGGATGCTTACTGTTACCAGTTTGCCCATGGTGGAGAGGATAGGATCTGTCTCTTATACACATCTGACGCTGCCGACGAAGGCTTCT
>CAXHHE010000030.1:0-16173 GCA_964016365.1 uncultured Bacteriovorax sp.
CACAGAAGCCTTCGTCGGCAGCGTCAGATGTGTATAAGAGACAGGTATTATCAAAGAAAGAATCTCAAACTTTCAAACTAGACTTCAAGTAGATGAAGTTGGAACTGTATTAACTGTTGGGGACGGGATCGCGAGAGCTTTCGGTCTTAAAAACGTAATGAACGGTGAGCTTGTTGAGTTCGAATCGGGCACAACGGGAATGGTTCTTAACTTAGAAACAAATAACGTTGGTATCGCCATTCTTGGGGAAGATACAAACATTAAAGAAGGTTCTTCTGTAAAGAGAACTGAAAAAATCGTTGCTGTTAAGGTTGGTGACGCTCTTTTAGGAAGAGTTGTAAACGCAATCGGAGAGCCAATCGATGGTATGGGTGAAATCAAGTCAACTGAAACTCGCGTAGTTGAAGTTAAGGCTCCAGGGATCATCGCTCGTAAATCAGTTCACGAGCCTCTACAAACAGGATTAAAAGCAATCGACTCTATGATTCCAATTGGGCGTGGACAAAGAGAGCTTATCATTGGTGACCGTAAGACTGGTAAAACAGCAATCGCTATCGATACAATCATCAACCAAAAAGGTAAAAACGTAATTTGTGTTTACGTAGCAATTGGACAAAAACAATCTACAGTAAGACAAGTACAACAAAAGCTAAAAGATGCTGGTGCTCTTGAGTACACAATCATCGTTTCAGCTACTGCTTCTTCTTCTGCTCCAATGCAGTTCCTTGCACCATACACAGGGGCTACAATGGGTGAGTACTACAGAGATAGTGGTCGTCACGCAGTTATCGTTTATGACGATTTAACTAAGCAAGCACAAGCATACCGTCAAATGTCACTTCTTCTTCGTCGTCCACCAGGACGTGAAGCATTCCCAGGGGACGTTTTCTTCCTTCACTCAAGACTTCTTGAGCGTGGATGTAAACTTAACGATGAACTTGGAAACGGTTCTTTAACTGCACTTCCAATCATTGAAACTCAGGAAGGTGACGTTTCTGCATACATTCCTACAAACGTAATTTCGATTACTGATGGTCAGATCTTCCTAGAGTCGGATCTTTTCAACTCTGGTATCCGTCCAGCTGTAAACGTTGGTCTTTCAGTTTCACGCGTAGGTGGATCTGCTCAAATTAAAGCAATGAAAAAAGTAGCTGGTACACTTCGTCTGGATCTAGCTCAGTACCGTGAACTTGCGGCTTTCGCAGCTTTCGGATCTGACCTTGATGAAGCGACTAAGAGACAGCTAAACAGAGGTGAGAGACTAGTTGAACTTCTAAAACAAGATCAATATTCTCCAGCTGACGTTATCGACCAAGCAGTTGCGATTCTAGTAGCTACAAAAGGTCTATTCGACGTTGTTCCAACTCCAAAAGTTAGAGTTGCAGAAAAAGACGTTCTTGAATTCCTACACTCAAGACACGGTGACGTTATGAAAGACATTTCAGCTGCAAAAGAAATTAAAGCTGATAACGAAACTAAAATTTTAGAAGCTGTTAAAGGTTTCTTAGCGACTAAAAAATACTAAGAAATATTAAGAGTAACTAATTAGGAATTAATAACAATGGCGAATATTAAAGAGCTTAAAAAGAAGATTAAGGGTACCAAAAGTACTTCTAAAATCACGCAAGCGATGAAGCTCGTTTCGGCCGCAAAATTAGCGAAAGCTCAAAACAACATTTTGAACTCTCGTCCATATGCTCGTGAACTAGAAGATACAATTAAAACTGTATCTGCTCTTGTTCAAAGCTATGACAATGAGTTTTTAAATGAAAAGAAAGACAACAATAAGGCCATCCTTCTTGTTATCTCTTCTGATAAAGGTCTTTGCGGTTCGTACAACTCACAACTTGCTAAGAAAGTAAGAAGATTTCTTGATGAAACAAATCAAGATGTAAAAATTTACTTCATTGGGAAAAAGGTTAGAGATCTTCTGGCTTCGACATACAACAAAGGGAAGACTTACACATTTAATAAGTCTGAACCTACTTTCATTGAAATGGAACAAGTTGGTGTTGAGCTTTCAGAGATGTTTAAATCTGCAGAAGTGGGCCACGTTTACGTAGCTTACAACGTTTTCCAATCAGCTATCGCATTTGATCCAACGGTAAAACAACTTTTACCAATGACTTTAGATGTGGCTGAGAAGGAAGTTCTACGCGAGAAGTTTCCATTCGATTTCAAGTACGATCCAAATCCTACAGAAATCCTGGACACTCTAATTCCTCAAACGTATATCAGCACGCTATACACTGCGCTTTTAGATGCAGTAGCAGCTGAACACGGATCGAGAATGAGCGCGATGGACTCAGCTTCTTCGAACTGTAAAAAAGCAATTAGAACGTTATCAATTAAGATGAATAAACTGAGACAAGCAGCGATTACGACAGAGTTATCTGAAGTAGTGTCTGGTGCTGAGTCTCTGAAAGGTTAAGGGGTCACCAATGTCTGAAAATTACGGTGTTGTAAAGCAAGTAATGGGACCGGTACTAGACGTTGAATTTTCTAACGGGAAAATTCCAGCGATCTACAACGCTCTCAAGTTAACAAACAAGACGATCTCGAATCAAGAATGGAACCTGACTGTTGAAGTATCTCAACACTTAGGGGACAACATGGTTCGTTGTATCGCGATGGACTCTACTGAAGGTCTATCGAGAGGACTAAAAGTTCTTGATACTGGTAAAGCTATCCAAGCTCCAGTTGGTAGAGAGTGTTTAGGAAGAATTATTAACGTTATCGGTGAGCCAGTTGATGAAGCAGGTCCGATCAACGCTAAAAAATCTTACGATATTCACAGACCAGCTCCTGGATTCGATAAGCAATCAACAAAACTAGAGCAGTTCTATACAGGGATTAAAGTAATCGACCTTCTAGCTCCATACGTTCGCGGTGGAAAGATTGGTCTATTCGGTGGTGCCGGTGTAGGTAAGACGGTTCTAATTCAAGAGTTAATTAACAACATCGCTACTCAACACGGTGGATACTCAGTATTCGCAGGTGTAGGTGAGCGTACTCGTGAAGGGAACGACCTTTTCCACGAAATGACAGAGTCTGGTGTAATTGCAAAAACTGCACTGGTATTCGGACAAATGAATGAGCCACCTGGAGCTCGTGCACGTGTTGCTTTAACTGGTCTTTCAATGGCGGAATATTTCCGTGATGAAGAAAACCAAGACGTACTTTTCTTCGTTGATAACATCTTCCGCTTTACTCAAGCAGGATCTGAAGTATCAGCGCTACTAGGACGTATTCCATCTGCTGTAGGTTACCAACCAACACTTGGTACTGAGATGGGAGCAATGCAAGAGCGTATTACATCGACTGTTAATGGTTCGATTACATCTATCCAGGCCGTTTACGTTCCTGCGGATGACTATACCGATCCAGCTCCAGCGACTACGTTTGCCCACTTAGATGCAACGACAGAACTTTCAAGACAGATTGCTGAGCTTGGAATTTACCCAGCGGTAGATCCACTTTCATCTTCGTCTTCAATTCTTACTCCAGCTATCGTTGGGGAAGAACACTATAACGTTGCTCGCGGAGTTCAGAAGATTCTTCAAAAGTATAAAGAACTTCAAGACATCATCGCGATCCTTGGTATGGATGAACTTTCTGAAGAAGATAAGCTAATCGTTGGACGTGCTAGAAAGGTTCAAAAATTCCTTTCTCAGCCATTCTTCGTAGCTGAGCAGTTCACTGGTCTAAAAGGAAAATTCGTAGAAATCAGCGATACAATTAAGGCGTTCAAAGCGATCCTTAACGGTGAAGTTGATGATCTACCAGAGCAAGCTTTCTACTTAGTAGGTGGACTAGATATGGTTTACGAAAAAGCTGCTCAAATTAAGGCCGGAAAATAATTTTTAGTAGGATAGAACATGAAATACTACACAGTTGATATTCTTACGCCTTCTAAAATTATTGCGAAGAGCATTCCCGCTGAATCGTTGCTAATCCCAACGGTTCGCGGGCAGATCAACGTTCTTGAAAACCACACTCACATCGTGACGAAACTTTCGACTGGTGTGCTTACTGTTTTCGGTGGACCTGATTATGCGGACAGAAACTTTTTAGTTTCTAACGGTGTTTGTAAAATTTTAGAAAACAAGATTACCGTTCTTGCAAATACTGCAGAAGAAAGCACGGACGTTAATGTTGAGAGAGCGAAACTTTCTCTTCAAAACGCGGAAGAGAAACTTAAAAACACGGAAGGTCTATCTCCAGAAGAGGTTGACGAGTACGTACAGAAAGCTGAGAGAGCGAGACTTCGTATCCAGCTTGCTGAATTTACCAGAGCACGCTAATCCATTATTTGAGTACTCATGAGCTTTAGGGCCCCTGAGTACTCAATATTTTACTGAAATCACTAGGCAAAACCCGCACTTTTCTTGCAACTCACCTGAATCAATCTAAAATTTAACAAATAACTATGACGAAAAAATCAGTTTTTGTTAAATCGTGCACGGCCTTTCTTGCGACTACTTTTGTAGTCGGTGCTTACACGTATTCTCAAGAGCGATTTGAGCCTAAAAAAGTCGATTTTACGGCCTTTAAAAATGCCGCCAATAACATCAGCTATCTTTCAGAAAAAAATGAATTAAAGGCCGCTGCACCAGTTGCAGACGTGACTGGCGATATCGTTAAAACAATCGAAAAAGAAGTGAAGGGAAAAATCCTTCGTTCTCGTTACGCCCTTAAAGCAGAAAAAGTTAAGTATCAGATGATCGCGAAAAACTGGAATGATATCAAACCAGAATTTGCAGCGGTTGATATGAAGTTAGATGAAGTTCTTTTAAAGAGCATTACAGCGACAGATTCTGTAGGCGATTTTGAAATCAATAATAAAGAGCTGATTAAGCTTTATGGTTTTTCAGCAGAATCTTTAAGATATGAAACTTTTGCAGGCGCAGAGCTGGCAAGTTATGAATCTTCAGAAATCGTAAACGATGAAGTAAAAACGGCCCAGGCTTCAACAGCGACAAAAGTTTTAGATGAAGTAATTAAAGACGAAGTTAGCGATGTTGTGAGTACTCAAAACGCTGAGCCAGTTATGGCCGAAGCAGAAACACCGGCCGCAGGGAATGATGAGTTAGTGATGTTTGACTACTCAGATAAAGAAGAAGCAGCAAAAGAAGTTGCTAAAGTTCCAGAGTATAAAGAAGGATTTAAAAAGACTTTCGATGCACCAATTTCTAACTCAGTAAAAGAAGCCATTGAAAGAGCAGTTCATAAAGGTCCAGCAGTTGCTTACAACGTGACTACTCAAAAGAAAAAATCTTTCGAAACAACGACAAATACAGACGAGCTTGAAAGAGCAATGAATGACGAAGACAACCTGGTCTTTGATTACTCAAAACAAGCGCAAGCTGCACTTACAAAACCAATGACAACTAATGATGAAGGTTCACAAGTTTCAGCATTTATGGCGAGCAACAACGATATGACTACTCAAGCAGAGTTTGTCATTAAGGCCCGCGAGATCAATCTGAATACTCAAAAAGCACGCCAGGCCTTTGGATACGAATTTGTTCCAGACTATGATAGAAGTGAAAGAGCTGATGACCAGGCCTCTGGGGAAATCAAACTTGGATACTCACTATCAGGGGATGTGAATACTCAAACAGGTGTGGTTCAGTCTCACGGACTTATCCCTACAAGAGTAGAATTAAATCTTCTTAATAAAGGTATGAATGTTCCGCTTATGAATGAGGCGGGTATTCAAGCTTTCCTACAAAAGAAAAAAGCTGACGTTGTTGGAAACCTTCTGATGGTAGCGGTTGACCCAAGCATTTCTGATGTAGAGATCGACTCTGACTATCAATACAAATTATTCTTCTCACAAAACTTCAAGATGCTTGAGTCTAAAGAGCAAGCTTCTTATGTTCTTTTCCTGGGTGTAAAAACAGGAAATATCCTTCTTAGATACTTATTAGATAATAAAGAAACAGCTCAAAAAATCGTTTATGTTGGCGATGGTGAAATGTTCTTTGAAGACGCAGATTTCATCAATACAAAAAGAGAGCTTTATACTTTCACAACAAGAAGCCTTCTAGGAAGAAAAGTAAAAGAACTAAACATCAACGGATCAGATGTTTCTTTCTACGGTACGAAAACAACGGCCAAGAAAAAGACATTAAACTCTTATGAAATCAAAGTTCCAGAGCTTGTGAGTAACTCGAGAAAATATTTAGAGTTTAAACACCTTGGAAACAGCCTTTTTGTTGGAACTGACAGCGCTACAGAAATCGAAATTCCAGGTAAAGACTTTATCGGCAAGGTACTAGATGCTAACGATTTAAGTGAGCTTGGTGAGCGTTGTATGGTTCAAGTAAATCTTACAAAAGACCTTCGCGACATTAAAGCTAACGGCAAAAACAAGAGCGGCGAAATGTTTGTTGAAACAAGCTTCTTAGACCGCGATGGAAACTTCTCAAGAGATAACTCTGAATTATCTGAAAAAGTGTTTATTTCAGGTGATATGGAAGGGATCTTCAACGTACGTCTGGATTATACAGATGGATCTAGCGACTTCTTAAAGACTTTCTGTTCTGAAGGTTCGTATCTAATTGAGCAAATTTAATTTCTAATCTAAATTTTTAAAAACTTCGAGCGTCTTTTTATAGCCCGCAGTCATGATGTATTTCGCCTTTTGTGGATCGAGCGAAAATGAGTTGGTGAAGAAAAGCTTGTAGTGAGAGTGATCCGGATAAATGTCGATAAACTTAACATTGGGATTATAGTTAAGCTTTCTTTCTAAAATCGAAGTGATTTTTGACTTATCTTTAGTGCTAAAATTCTGCGACGACATATAGTCATTAACCGTATCAATAATATCTTTAGCTAAAACCTTTTGCCCGCGAGAAGAAACAATCTTCTTTTGGATCATCAGGTAAATGGCCTGCATACAAATGGCCGGAAGACCAAAGTTAATCAAAGATCCGATTTCATCATGATAGTGATAGGGTGTGTGAGTCCATGAACTGATAATGTAATCACATTTATTATCTACGGCGACATGGTTAGAAAGAGTCTCTCTAATTTCTCCGTCGATATAATAATCAACTTGAGAAGTGCGCGGGTTTTTAATCGGAAAAGGTGCATAAAAAGGTGGAACACTCATACTGGCAGAGACAGCTTGAGTGATGTCTACACCGGTGTAATATTCAGCAGTCGAATCATGGATGGGACTCGGGTAATTGTATTTGCTGAAAATAACTTTTCGTGAGTGGTCTAACTGAGTGGCAACAACAAACATGTCGGCTGCGTATTCTTCGAAGTTTTGTGAAAGAATAACGTACTTTTGCATGTATTGATTCAGACCTTCTGTGGAGAAGAGACCCGAAATCGAAAGCAGAGGTTTTGACATTTGTTTTAAAAAGGCCGGAAACCCTTCAAGCGGATTATAGAAATCAAAATTGAATGGATTGCGCGAAGGCATTTTTCTCGAGAGCATATCAGCGTATGTAACCGGCTTAAGAGAAGTCTGAGCATTCTTGCGGTTAATAGTAGCGTCGATAACATCAATCGGTCTAAAACCTGAGGCGAAATACAGGTTAATCAGTGAACCAGCACTTGAACCAACATAAGTTGAAATCTCATAGTCCGCATCAAGTGGAGATTTGTTGTGTTTAAGAACAAATCCAAGCTCTTCAAGTGCCAGGGCCACGCCCAAATGCCATGAAGCGGCCTTCACAACACCACCGGAAAGAACCAGGGCGGTCTTTTTATTTTTGAATTGGCTAAGATCTACATCGTGATACATGAGACTAGGATAACACTTCTTACATTTGTTTTGAGATTTTTTTCAAAGTAGTGGAGCATCTTCATCAGATTTAAAAATATTCTAACTAACCTGAATCTAAGATAGAATATGAGTACTCACCAATGGAATGGAGATGTCTCATGAATCAAGAAGGAATCTGGTTATCGATACTCGATTACGCCAACGTAAAGAAAGTTTCAATTTCAACTATCAGACGCTCAATCAAATCAGGCCATATTAAATACAAAGAAGAAAACGGAAAGTATTTTATCTGGACTAAAGAGATCGCCGTTCAAAAAGAAGAATTGGCCTTAAAGCTTGAGGTGGAGTTCCTTAAAAAGAGAAACCGAGAGCTGGAAGAAGAGATCAATGATCTTAAGATGCTTCTTTCGGTTTATGAGCATAATGCCCAGGCAGAAACACTGCCGCCACTTCCAGAGATTGAACTATGAAAAAATTTTTCTTATTAGGGGTCCTGCTCCTTTCAACAAAGATTATGGCCTCGGAGTCGATGAGAAACTGTATGCTTCTTCCGGTAACGGATGGTGCAGACAATAAGATTGGCTTCAAAGTTTTTGAGGATGTTGAAAACTACATTAAAGACGGTTCATGGTGTACGTATAAATCGAACTCAGAACTTATCAATATTCTCGGGCAATATTCAAAAAACCTGGAAAGCCATTTAAATAATAAAGATGTTTTAAAAGTCATCGCTGATAAAACAAAAGCGGGAACACTCATCCGCATCGTTTTAGCAGTAGGAGCAAACACGGCCGATGTTAAGGTTGAAGTTATTGGTGAAAATGGTGAAGACCGTTATTTCAAAGAACAAACTCAACTAAAAACAACAGATTCAACGGTGATTTCTCAGACAGTAAAAAACTGGCTGGACATGTACGAGAAGACCATTCCTTATAGTGGGCGAGTTAAAGGTGTTCTTGGGGATCAATTTACAATTGATATTGGAAGAAAGTCGCAAATCTTTAACGGAAGCGAAATCGTAATTGAGCGACCTACTGCAAAGAGACAGCATCCACTATTAAAAGAAATTATTGATTATCAAACTGAGAAAATTGCAGACTCTAAAGTTTTTGACGTTGGTGAAACACAGGCGCAAGCAAGAGTAACAGCTTATGAAGGAAATAAAAAACTTCGCATTGATGACTGGGTAAAAGTGCGCTCAGTTGAATCAAGAAAAGTCGTCGAGCAAGTTAAGTTTGGCGAAAAAGAAGACAATGAATTTGGAAAGCTAGGTTCAATTGGAATCTATTTAACGGCGGGAAGTGGCTCGGTGACAAAGTCGGGTGCTTCAGAAAATTCAATGGATGGAATGAGATTCGGAGGGCACCTTGACCTGGAGCTTTGGGCAACTAGAAATTGGTGGGGTGGAATTGAGTTTGGAAAAAAATTTGGAAGCTATAAAAAAGACCAAGGGACTTTCACTCAAGACAGTAACTCCTCAGACAATACTGCAACACGTGTAAAGTTTGGATACAAATACCTACCAATGGGATTTTTCTACGGGCCGCAAGTTGACCTTTACGGTGGATATGGAAGTTACATTTACGGTATGAATACGTCGCAGGCCGATGGCTTCACTGAGTTTACTTTCTCTGGATTATTATTGGGAGCGCGCGGTAGTATTCCGGTGTATCAGGCCATGAGAATGTACCTACTGATTGATTTCCTTTTAACATCTTCTTACAAAGAAAAAGCGAAAATCTATGGCACAGACGACTCGAGTTCAAACTACCGTTTAGAGATCGGTGGACAGTATGCTTATGAGACGAATATTTCACTTGTGGGTGCAATTGAAATTCTTTCAAACAAGGCCACATTTACAAAGGGAAATACAAAAGAACTGCAATTCAAAGATACTTCTGCTAAAGTAGGAGCGATTTTTACTTTTTAACCTCGGAGGGGTTAAGTGAGTCGCATCCAAAAACTTGAATCCGAAATTATTAAACATAAGGCGCTCTATTACCAAGGGCGCCCTGAAATATCTGATCACGATTACGATAAACTCGAAGACGAATTAAAAAAGCTCGATCCAAAAAACCCAGTTCTCAACATTGTCGGTACAACGACATCGGCCAGCGATAAAATTAAGCATGATAAAAAAATGCTTTCTCTTGAAAAAACCTACGTCATTGAAGACTTAGTGACATGGATGGGGAAAGAAGAAGTCCTGAGCACGATGAAGCTCGATGGAATAAGCTGTTCTCTTATTTATCAAGACGGCGATCTTCACCTGGCCAAAACCAGAGGAGATGGAACTTTTGGCGAGAACATCACTAAAAAAGTTATGTGGATCAATAACGTTCCAAAGTTTATCAACAATAAACACAAGATCGAAATTAGGGGTGAGCTTTTCTGTGATGAAGAAAGCTTTTTTAAACTTTCAAAAGAAATGACAGATATTGGTTTAGAAAAACCAACCAGCCAGAGAAATATTGTCGCTGGTTTGATGGGGCGAAAAGATAACTTAGAGCTTTGCCGTTATATCAAATTCATGGCCTTTGATTACATTAGTGATGAGCCTATTAAAAAAGAAGAAAAGAAGTTTGAGCACTTAAAAGAGCACGGCTTTCTGATCCCTGATGTTGAAATCCATACAACTAAACAATCTCTTCAGGATGTGATTGACCGCGCCCGCGATTTTATGTCAGAAGGCGAGTATCAAATCGATGGATTGGTTTTCACTTATAACAAACTATCATTGCATGAGGAATTAGGGGAAACATCTCACCACCCTCGCTACAAGATGGCCTTTAAGTTTCAAGGTGAATCAAAGACAACAACGCTTAAAGAAATCGTCTGGTATGTTTCCAGAAATGGAATTTTAACTCCAGTTGGAGAAGTTGAGCCGGTGGAACTTTCTGGTGCGATGATCTCGAATGTGACCCTGCATAACTACGGAATGGTTGCGGCCAATAACTTAAAGTCTGGAGATGAGATTGAGATCATCCGTTCTGGAGAAGTTATTCCAAAATTTCTTTCAGTTGTGAAATCATCAAAAGAGAAATTTGTTGTTCCAGACCATTGCCCAAGCTGTGACTCAAAAGTTGAAATCGTAGATATCAGGATTTACTGCCGCAATGATAATTGCCCAGGGAAAAACAAAGAGATCATTTTAAATTTCATCCAGAAGATTGGCATTGAAAACTTAAGTGGAAAAAGACTAGAGGAATTAATCAATGCAAAGCTTGTAAAAACGATCCCTGATCTTTACCGTCTGGAAGCTTCTGACTTAATGAAACTTGATAAGGTTAAAGATAAATTAAGTAACAAGCTTATTGAGTCGATTGAAAAAACGAAAACCGTAGACCTGATTACTTTCTTGTCTGCTCTAGGAATTAGTGGCGGAGCCTATAATAAGTGTGAGAAAGTCGTGCGCGGTGGATTTGATAGCATCAAGAAGATTAAAAACTTAAGTCTTGAGCAGCTAATGAAAGTAGAATCTTTCGCTGAAAAATCAGCTACTGAATTCTTAACTTCTCTTCGTGAAAAGTTTGACCTCATTGATGAGCTTGTAGACCTGGGTTTTGAGTTCACAGTTGAAGAGACCCGCGAAACAGCGATCACAGGAATGAAGATTTGTATCACTGGCGCCCTTTCAGAAAAGAGACCAGTTGTAGAGGATAAGATCCGCGAAGGCGGAGGAATTGTGGTGTCTTCGGTTTCGAAGAACACAGACATTCTGGTGACGAATGAAACTGACCCAAGTTCAAGTAAGTATAAAAAAGCGCTGGAACTTAAGATCAAGATCATTACAGAAGCAGAACTTTTAAATATGTTAAAGTAGGATTGTCATGGCCAAAAAGACCTCAACGTTTATTTGTCAGAGTTGTTCATACCAAACAGCAAAGTGGATGGGGAAATGTCCGGAGTGCGGATCGTGGAACTCATTTACCGAAGAGACAACTATTGCAGCTAAAGATTTAAACCGCGCTCACAAGAGAACGGCTTTAGGTGGGGAAGCTCCAAAACTGATTAATGAAATCGTTTTAGAAAAACAATTTAGAGTTGTGACGGGAATGGGGGAGTTTGACCGCGTTGTGGGTGGCGGTGTTGTCCCGGGATCTTTAATTCTCATTGGTGGAGAACCAGGAATTGGAAAGTCGACACTTTTAACGGCCATCATGGGCAGGCTTTCTCAATCGCACGCCGGACAAACAGTTCTTTACGTAAGTGGAGAGGAGTCTGTTAATCAAGTTGCGGAAAGATCAAAGAGAGTTGGTGTTAATGCCGACAACTTCTATATTTATAACGAAACAAACTGGCAGAAGATTTTAGAGCAAATCAATAAACTTCAGCCGCGCTTTTTAGTAATTGATTCGATTCAGACAACATCATCCTCGGAAATTGACTCAGCACCTGGAACGGTGTCTCAGATTCGCGAAGTGACTTATGAACTTATGAATCACGTGAAGGCCAATGGAATTACGTGTTTTGTTATTGGTCATATTACAAAAGAAGGATCGATCGCCGGACCAAAAATTCTCGAGCACATGGTAGATACAGTTATTTATTTTGAAGGGGATCAGTTTGGTCACTACAGAATTCTGCGTGCGATGAAAAACCGTTTCGGAAATACCAATGAAGTTGGGATCTTTGAAATGAAAGAAAGTGGATTGGATGAAGTTAAAAATCCATCTCAATACTTTCTTGATGACCAATTAAAAGAATCTTTTGGACGCTCATTAACTTGTATTATTGAAGGATCGCGCTCTCTCTTTGTAGAGGTGCAAGCGCTAGTTGTTGACAATAAGTTTGGTAACGGACGCAGGACAACTCACGGGATTGATAACAACCGCCTTTCAATGATGGTGGCTGTTATTGAAAAATATTTCGGATTACCTCTGGGGTTTAACGATATTTACTTAAACGTTGTAGGTGGAATGAAGCTTACGACAAGAGAGTCGGATCTTTCGATCATTGCTTCTCTTCTAAGTTCATACCGCTCAAAACCAATTGACTCGAGCACAATTTTTGTCGGAGAGGTTGGTCTAACAGGGGAAGTCCGCTCAATTCCTCAAATGGAAATGAGAATTAAAGAAATGGCCCAGCTCAATTACAAGCGAGTGGTCACTTCAGAAAAAACGGCCAGAGAATTAAAAGGTAAATATGATATCGAGATTATTGGTCTTCGCCAGGCCAGAGATTTAGATCAGTTTATCGGGAAATAATATATGAAAGATCGAAATCTCTTAATTGCGACCATGATTCTTCTCTTGATTGGAATCGTAGCGGTGATTGCGAGAGATTTTGCGTCTATTCACTATTGTGTGGAATCAAAAGGGGTCTGGGACCCGAAAAAGAAAGTGTGCGAAATGGCAGCACCTCCTGCGGCCCAAAAACCGCAGGAAGCAAAACCAGTTAAGTAAACATTCTGCTGATCGTTTTGTTCCAAAGTTCTCTTTTGTCTTTGATATAACCTTCAAGATTTGAATCAATCGGAAATTCACGGTCTTTTTTCCAAGTCGTCGATAGTTTTTCAAAATCTGTTAAACCTGCCCCAATCGCCGCGGCCATCGCTGCACCAAAAGCAGTTGTCTCGATAACTTTAGGTCTAACAATCGTCGTTTCTGAAATCGTCGCCTGAAGTTCCATTAAAAGCGCATTAGCGGCGGCTCCACCGTCGACCTTAAGAGTTTTAATACTAAGACCAGTGTCTTTTTTCATCGCCATTAAAAGGTCATTAATCGCCATGGCAACACCTTCTAGGCAAGCAAAGGCAATGTGAGCGCGACCTGAATCACGAGTGAGTCCCGTGATCGCACCTTTGGCCTCAGCATTCCAGTAAGGAGAACCGATTCCGGCAAAAAATGGAAAGAATTGAATATGTTTTAGTTCTTCAAAGTTGTGGACTTCGCGGGCAAGGGGTTCTACTTCAGAACTTTTTTTGATGATCTTTAAATTATCGCGCAGCCATTGAACTGCTGCACCGGCAATGTAGCTAGAGCCTTCAAGAGCGTAGACGGCCTTACCTTTATGACGATACTCAACTGTCGTCAGAAGTCCTGACTTTGAGTAAACCAGTTCATCGCCAGTATTTAAAAGAACAAAGGCACCAGTTCCATAAGTGCATTTCATTTCGCCTTTATGAAAACCAGCTTGTCCAAAAAGAGCTGATTGTTGATCTCCTAAAATTCCAGTCACTGGAATGCCATCTGGTAAAAACGAAAGACCTTTTGTCACACCGAAATTCCCAAATGAGTCTTCAATAGAAGGAAGCGATTCTCTTTTTACCCCGAAGATATCGAGAAGCTCAGCGTCCCAATCACAGGTTTTTAAATTCATCAGCATCGTGCGAGAGGCGTTTGAAGCATCAGTCTTGTGAGAGACATGTCCGGTTAATTTAAAAAGAAGAAAGGTGTCAATTGTTCCAAAAAGAAGAGTGCCCTCTTTAGCGGCACTAGCAACAGTTGAATTATTTTTTAGAAGCCAATTCATCTTTGTTGCAGAAAAATATGGATCGATAGGAAGACCAGTTTTTTCTTTAATCTTCTCTGAAAGATTTTTTCCTTTTAGCTCCTGACAAAAATCACTGGTGCGTCTGTCTTGCCAGACAATGGCGTTGGCCAGTGGAGTTCCTTTTTTGTCGAAAGCGCATGTTGTTTCACGCTGGTTCGTAATACCGATGGCCTTAATTTGATGGGCCTGGACGTTATTGTTTTTTAAAACTTCTTTAGCGGTTGATTCAACTGTCGCCCAGATGTCATTGAGGTTGTGTTCAACCCAAGATGGCTTGGGATAAATTTGAGGGTATTCTTTACTTGCTTGACCGATAAGCGTAAACGTTTCGGCATCAATCAGACAAGATCTCGTTCCTGTTGTTCCCTGGTCAATCGACAAGATGTAATTCATAGGCCCTCACTGAACTTATTTTAAAAGAATGTTACTTACGGAATTGTAACTGTACTTGCATTAGGTCTGGCAATAATTTTCAGCATGACTTCCCAACGGGAACCAATATAAAAGCTAAAGCCCCTCATGTAGGCAAAGGAGATACTTATCAGTAGCATTAAAACGAAAATGAATTCCAAGAAAGTTTGACCTTTTTGGTTATTTAAACTCTTGGGTTTTAGTTTCAGTCTGGTTTTAAACATAGTATAATTTTAGAACGATTAGGGGCTCATGCAATGAAGAAATTTTTACCATTTATTATATTTATCGTGGTGTTTGGCGTTGTGCTTGCCGGACAAATAGGATTCAAGTTCTTCGCAAAAAATGAAGAAGTGATCAAGCAGTCGCAAGAATATCTGGAGTACGAGAATCTTTTCCTCCACGGAAATTATAAAACGCTGGCGGGTGAAGATCTGCCAATGACAAAAATCAATGCACCGGTAGTGATTTTAAATTTCTGGGCTTCGTGGTGTATCCCATGCCTGGAAGAGATGCCTTCGATGATGGCCTTAAAAAATAAATTCAAACCAGAGCAAGTTCAAATTGTGGCCATTAACACAGATGAAGAAGACCAGGTTGCCAACATTCATAAGATAATGAAGAAGATCAATATGAAAGATGAATTCATTATCGTTCCAGATAAAAATTCCAAGTTAGTCACAGATTTCAAAGTCTCTGCGATTCCAGTCACGATCATTTTCCACAGAGGAAAAGTGGTTCATTTTAGCAATGGGCCGATGGATTTTAATGCTGAAGAGATTGTGGAAAAAATGAAAGAGTGGACAGCGAATTAATTAGCGATTGCAATCACTGAACTTAACGATTCTTTTCATGTAGCCATTTCTGATTGCTTCTTGAGCATCACATTCATTAAGGTAGGTTTTGTTGTCGTCACCACACACAGGACCACTGGCACTACAGTTACAGCTTCCTTGAGCAAACTTATTGGCCTCATCACCAAAGTAACATTTGGCCTGACATAAATTATCGTATGTGACGTTGTTGTATCCGCAGACTGGTGAATAACTTGAGTTACAAGCACATTGTCCACCTGTTAAAGAGTTTGATCCTGTTGAGGCACCTTGCATTTTATCAGACCCACACGATGCTAAAACGAGCAACGTAGTCAGACTAAATAAACGTAGGAATGTAACAAACCTTTTCATAGAAGGCTTATCGGACAATCCTGATCAAAACTAAATCTTATTGAGCCCAAAAAGTGCTAAATAGCTAAATTCTTACCCCAATTATAGGTAATTCGATCAATTGAGTCGGTATTAAAGACGCTAAAGCGAGGTCTAAGTCCAGGGATTAAGGCCCCTTGGTTTTTTAGCCCTACGGCACAAGCGGCGTTGAAAGTGATGGCACACCAAAGCTCCGCCATATTCATCTTGTAAATAGGAGCGGCCAGTGAAGCAATCATCACAAGATTGTCACAATGGCATGAGCCAGGATCTGTCTCTTATACACATCTGACGCTGCCGACGAAGGCGTCTGGGTAG
>CAXHHE010000031.1:0-16128 GCA_964016365.1 uncultured Bacteriovorax sp.
ATAAAACTAAAAACACCCTGGCCGATTTTTTTAAAAAATCAGTCGTTGAAAGAAACGACGTCGCCGAGCTTGTGAGCGAAAATTACATCCGTTTTGGAAGAAGCTGGACTCCGGAAACTAACCATTATCACTTTTTCCCGCAGGATTTCATCGCCATCAATAACCCAAGAGGACTTGCCCCTGGACTTGCTTTTTTAACCGCCGATAAAAAACTCGTCATGGCCGCTCCCGGAGTGCCGCGCGAATTTACGGCGATGGTAGAAGAAGAATTTTATCCACTCATCAAAAAAGAATTTGCCGATAGGCTAAAAGAAAACCACCAATGCGTTATCAGGACTCAAGGAGTTCCTGAAGAAAAAATCTTCTTTGAACTCTGCCCGACTCTTTGGCAAGACCTGGAGACCTTTGGAAAAGTGAGTTCACTTCCTCACACCATTGGCATTGATATCGTCATCGGGTTTACCGGATCACAAAAAGAGTTTGAAGAAAAGTCACAAAAGATTAAAGAACTCATCATGAAAACTCCGCTAGCTCCTCATGTCTGGCAATGGGGAAATCGCGCAATTCATGAAATGGTGTTAGAAAAAGCTTTGGAGAAAAAATGCACATTCGCTTTTGCTGAATCATGCACTGGTGGACTGACATCATCAAAGATCACGGATCTTTCTGGATCGAGCGCTGTTTTTTATGGCGGGATAATTTCTTACGATAACTCGATTAAAGAAAATGTTTTAGGCGTTCAAAAAGAGACGCTGGAAAAATTTGGCGCAGTCAGTGTTGAATGCGCTATAGAAATGGCCCGTGGAGTGCGCGAACTTTTAAAAACGGATTATGCTGTTTCAATCACCGGCATTGCCGGCCCGAGTGGTGGATCAAAAGAAAAACCAGTGGGAACAGTGGCCATTGGGATTGCTTCTAAAGAAAAAAACACCGCTGTGTTGTATCAGTTCCCAGGAGACAGAGTAAAATTAAAAGACCGCTTTTCAGATAAAGCACTTTTAACTTTGCTGGAATTAATGGAGTAGATTATTTGTTGGCAAAAGATTTTGAAGCCTGAATTTTTTCAAGAGCAGAGGACTTCATTTCCTGAACACTCTCCTCTTGGACACTGGCAATTTCTCTTTTTGCTCTCTGAGCTTCCTCAGAATTAAAACGCCCGCTTTGGGCAAGACGGTTAATCATCACTTCTGCCTGCATCTTTTCAAGCTTCATTGAGCTTATCATTTGATCAATTGTCTTACTCTCTGCCATCACCTGGAATGACATCGTTGCAATCGCGACCAAAAAAAGAATTTTGCATTTCATCGTGATTAACTCCACTTTGAGTTGTTTGAACTCCACCCAGTATCGGGGAAAACCGCCTTTTTCTTGAGTCTTTTAATCGGAATTGAGCTGCTAAATCGTGATCTCAAGGCCCTAGAATACAAATCTCAATGGGAAGAATTTTTATTTAAATTTTCTCCTCGCCGAGAAAAATGGGCAGAAACGTCCTATTCCACACTTTCCACAATTGCTTTAACTCTCTGAAAATAATCAATCACAGGAATTAAAAACCTACCGTTTCAGAAGACTTTTAAAATTAACGAAAGGTTATTAAGGGAAAACCGAATAGATTTAAGAACTTTGTTATAAAAAGGCCTGTGGATTTGATGGATTATTTAAAAACACATTTTAAAAAGTTTGGAGGCATCACTATCACAGTGATGATTCTCACTCTTTTTTTACAAGGGTGTATCCAATCGCCAAAGGCAAAACGCAATTCTCTTAAGAGCGCCAGCACAACTGATTCTAGCGGAACAACAAAACTTCCAGAATTCACAGCAGGAAACAACTTCATCCAAAACGGTGCAAGTGTTTATCTCTCAAGTGTTCCACTTAGCTTAAATTTTTCTGACTATATCCAGCTGCGCGGAAAAGATGTCGACAGTTACATCAGAAGCACAGGGACTTCGAATATCGTTTGTTTAACTTCACGTTATACACAAGCGGCAGTCAACAAAGTTATCCTGATGGCGGCCATCCCTCGCTCGGTATACAACTTCACTTCGCAGACACTTGAGTACTACTACAACATCTCTCCGTCTGATGTGACATCAAACCAAAGCTTTTGTCAGAAGACAGGTGTTATCAACAAGCTCTACAGCTTATACCCTACTTTAACTCCAAAATATCAATTGTCGGAAATCTGTCCAACTGGAACTTGTTCAAGTTCATCTTATGCCGGCCAGTCACTTGAGTTATACAACACAACAGGTACGGCCCTTACTCAGATTGCGACAAAACATTTACTCTTCACTGTTTCAAACAACACCAGCGGCAACTCTTCTTCAGGTCAGACTTGTACGGATTCTTCACAATGTACGGCCCAGGGATATGACTGTTGCAGCTCCGGCCAGTGTGTGAAAGACCTTGCTCAAAAGCCGGGTGTAGACACTTCTTCAAATGAATATCTTCAGGCACTACAGGATATTTTAAACAACCCTTCGAACGTTTACTTGTACCCTCAATACTATTTCATCTGTTCACAGCCGGTGACAACTCCAACGACACCGACAACTCCTACTGATCCGGTTAATGAGGCCAATGTTCGTCTGAAAAAGATGGCAAACCTTTACAACTGTACAACGAAGATTGAAGGTGAATACGGTCTTTGTACTAAGACTTACACCAATGCGACGATCGGCGAATTCTACAGCGCCGGAAAAGACGACAGAAGTTTTGCCGACACATTCACTCACATCAATGTTGATAAACAAACTCTCGTTTCAATAGAGGAAATCAGCTACGGTGAAGTTGTTATCTACGACTACACGACAAAAACAGACACTCAACTTCTGCCAAATATTTATGAAGATACGGCAGTTAGAATTGAAGGATCTCACAACGACGACCTGGCAACAGGGGCGGCAATTAAAGTCAAAGTAAAACCTTCAGCTGCTGTTTCAAATGACCTGGTTATCAAATACAAAATCGATGCAAGCTGTACACAAGTCAACGCTTCTTTAGCGAAGTGTGAGAAGTATTATATCCAAGGGCAGGACGATGCTGGGGACACAATCGCAGCTCACCGCCGCGGACGTGTAACAGACCACTACCCTGACTCAAATATTTTTAAACTTCCTTACTACGCTAACACTGCTAAAGCGATCACAGTTGAAGTCGATGGGATCACTCAAAAACAAGACCTGGACTGGCAATTAAACATTGGTGCTCCAAGTACTATTCAATTCCTTCCAGTCAACTCGCTTAAAGTTTTTAAAGACCAAAAGGTCCGCATTTCCTACTTCGTAGACCTGACAGTCAACAACGTGATGGAATCAAAACTAGCGGCGTTGAATGAAATTAAAACGATCTGTTCATGTTCTGGAACAAACTGTAGCCTGACTCCGGTAAAAAACACGGCCGGGGCAATCACTGATTACGCCTGCGTTTATCCAGACCCTGATCCGGTTGATCCACCGATGTCTCAAAAAATTTACCTGAGCTCAAAAACAGTTCCAGTGCGCTTCTACGATTCAAACGGAGCAGCTCAAACAACTGTTAATGCCAGCACTTTAAAGCAGGAAGGAACTGAGTTCAAATACAGAAATGATAACCTGCTTAACCCAAGCAACATGCCAGACATTACTAATGCGGCAGACACAAGTGACACTTACACAGGTTTCAACGAAATTTACGGAAGCCTTTCATACACTAACGGATCAGCAAAACCGGCCTATGAAGTTTCGGTGAAAAAAGGAACGACATACGATATCTACGTTGACCGCGGGTCTTTTTCAAACTGTGTTCAGTGTGGAAATGACTACTACTCTCAACTAAATAAACTCTTCCCTCTTACTCAATTTGGTGGAGGGGCCGTTCCTCTGCTTGGACAGACAAACCGTTCAATGAGCAACGGAATCCGCTCTGATGAAATGAAATTTGGACGTGCTTGTCTTGTTCCTGCGACCATGATCCCATGGACACATGGAACTGAGTCATCTGCACAGGTTCAACGTATGAACCGTATGCGCGCCCAGCACTTTATGTTCGCTAACGGTTACCAGTATGACTGGTATGGATTTGATTATGGTTCGGTCATCGGGTCTTTTGATGGTGTGAAATGGTTCTCTATCGGAACAAACCGTCGTATCAAAGCAGAAAGCAATAAAATGTTCGTTGCCGTTAACGGTCTTTTTGGAGACCTGACTCTTGAAGCAACTTATGAAGTAACAATCAATGATGGGACACTCAACCCTCTTGGTTCAAACATGGTCACTACAGATTACAATTCTGACGGGGCCCAGTGTCAGCAGTTCCACCAGTGCTCGACAGATAATGACTGTGCAACCACTCTAGGCTGGGAATACTCATGTGCTTCGGTTAATGAGATCACGACAAGCTGGCCAAAATTTGATGACAATGCCAAAGAAATTCCTGAAACGAATTTCGACAATAACCGCTTCACTAGCATTCTTGGTATTTCTACAACAGGAAAACGTTGTGTGTACCGTGGGCGTGGTGCACTTTGTACGCAAAACTACAACAACGTAAACGTAAACTCGACTTTCAATCAGTCGACAAGCCAGCAGATGCACTCATGTTCATCAAATACTTACTGTCAGTCGATTTCAGTAAATGGAACTCCTGCTGCGAAATTCAACAACCGTATTGCTCGATACGGAAAAGTAAGAACAGACTCAACTGTAGATAGTTTCGGTCTGGCCGCCCTTGTCCCAGGACGTCCATACTCATTTAATGGTGTTGAAACTGTAAGAGCTGAGACACTAAAAAATCTTAACGTGAATAAGGCCATGGCAATGTGTATTCCAGGCCGTGACGTCGACCAGACAAGCTTCCTAGAACAAAACCGTGTGGCCCCAACCGGAACAGAGTTTACAGGTGATAAAGTTCTAGGAATCGGGATGAGTTACAGAAAGAGCACGCCAACCGCAGCTCCAAACTATTTGAATGCGTGTTCGATTATGGACTCGACAAAAAATTTCTATCACAACACGACCACTCAGGCCGCAGCTTCTTTTAGCAGCGCAACTGTATACCCTAACTTAAAATACGATGCCGGCTCTCAAGCGATGTCGACTAACGTTTTAGGAATTTTTGATTCCATCTTCTCAAGCAAAGGGATCTCTTTTGGCCTGTATAAATCGACAAGTGCAATCCTGACGACAACATCGTTCCAGGAAAACAGATGTCTTCGCGCTCCAGGTTCGTCATGTTTTACAGACATGGATTGTGGTCCTTCTAAAGTTGTGAGCGATAAAATCAAATCATTAAGCGCAGCTGATTCAGTCGTGACTAATATCCTGAATAAATATGAAGTTCTTTTCTGGCAGGAAGAACTGGTATGTTCTCAGGCCCAGGCAAAAACCAGCTCTCTTTATGATCCAAAAAACAACCGTTGTTGCCGCGAAGTTGGTAAAACAATTTCACTTCCATCTGGAGACAATGTAAACCTGATTAACTACAATCAGGTTCCGGGCCTTGATACATCGATTGGTTACAAGTACCGTTACTCTCGTGCTGCGACTATGTACAAAGAATCAAATACAGATGCAGGAAACTTCCCTGCACTATCTGTGGCCTCAAAAGATCAGTGTGGTTCGCCGGCCGATCCTCTTCTTTGTAAATCAACGGCCACTCTGGCAAATCAATTTAGAACCTTCACTTCCCTTGCTGAAAAAACCAGCTGTTCAGGTGATTGGGTAAGAAGTTTCGCCACAAGTGGAACAAAATGGGAAAGCTCTCGCTTCCAGGCCTTTGCTCCATCTATGTTTAAATGTTTCAACTGGTATGGTGGTACAGGTGGATACACTTGTTCACAATACGAAGCAGATGATCCAGCTTGTCCAATGGCGCAGACACAACCAAGTACACCTAAAGCAAAAGAAATTTTAAGTTACCTTGGAAGACTGGAGTTAATGGGGATTCCACAGATTTCATTCCCATCAGAAGAGTATTACAGTGATGCGACTGAAGAGCGCGGAATGTCTTGTAAGTCTCACCCATCGGGAAGATCTAACACTTATCCAAACAATGCTTCAAGCACTGGAGGGACATACCTTCCTCCAAGCACTCTTTATAAGAGTGGAGCGATTAAAGAATACGTTGACAGCAACACGGCTCCAACCATGTATAGCTACTCTGCTGTAGATAATACGAACTTCCAGAGCATGAAACAAATTTTCAAGTCCGATGAAGTCCGCGGATGTCTGCCGGCCGGAACACAAATGACCACTGGTGCTGACCCTGCTTTATGCTGTACAGGGATGATCAACTCAAAGACATTAAAATGTCAGCTTGATGACTATGTAGACGTCAGCGTTTATACAAACCGCTATGTTTCAAGTGAAGCTAAAAAACTAAACATCACTCTGTTTGACTCAAACGGGTACATTAAAGACCCGGCGTACGCTGCTAACCTAGCGTGTGAAAGACAGATGTGTGCTTCAGGTAAACTGGCCTATGGTATCTTGATTTCAAGATTAAAAACTCCTGGTCAAGAAAGCCTACCAAACAAATACTTCCGCTTCCTTGAAGGAAACACGGCCGATAATATTAATAAGCTCCTGGACATCTACAATAAAGGCCTAAAGCTTAACAACCACGTTTATTGTATTCCAGAAACTCTGGACAACTCGGCCACAGAATCAGATTCTGACGACCTGACAATTTTTACTTGTGGTAATTAATTGTCAAAAGCTTTCGATGCTCTCATAATAAATCAGGACAAAAACTTTTCGGAAAGAGAGTCACATGGAAGCATTGATTATTGCCGCAATCCTGGGCCTGGTTGAAGGTCTAACAGAATTTATTCCCGTATCCTCTACTGGACACTTGATCATCGTCAGCGAACTGCTGCACTTAGATCACGCCAAAAGTGATTCATTTAATATCATTATTCAGTTAGGGGCCATCCTCGCTGTTGTTTATCTCTATAGAGAGAGATTCGCCGAATTCTTCAATTTAACAAAACTTAAAGAGCTAACCGATCTTGAAGGAATTAAAAAGGCCAAAAGACTTAACCTGGTTCACGTCGCTTTAGCGATTATCCCGGTTCTAGGAATTGGTTTTGTCACAAGAAAACTCATTAAGACATACCTCTTCAACACCAACGTGGTGGTTTTCTCTCTTATTTTCGTCGGGATCCTGATGATCGTCGTTGAAAAATTTAAACCAAAACCAAAGATTTCTAGTCTTGATGAGATCACCTATCTCGATGCCTTCATTATTGGTCTCGGTCAGTGCTTTGCTCTGATCCCGGGAGTCTCGCGTTCAGGGGCCACAATGCTTACGGGGATGCTAAGAAAAGTCGATGTTAAAACTTCGGCCGATTTCTCTTTTCTTATTTCAGTGCCAGTTATTTCGGCCGCGACTATTTATGAGTTCATCAAAGTCTACTCGCTCTTTACGATGGCCGACATGATGTCTCTGTTAGTGGGATTCACTGTCTCATTCCTGATTGCAATAGTCGGAATAAAAGGTTTTTTAGTCGTTTTAAAGCGCTTAAGTATCACGCCCTTCGGAATCTACCGCATTGTCTTCGGGCTGGTCTATTACCTTTTTATCAAGTAAAAAACCGCCTCATTTTCTGGTCAGACAGAGGGAGAATATGCCCATTCAATCTTATTGAGTGCACTCTCCCTAACACTTCGAAACCATTATCCTCTCCTCTAAATTTATCGAATGTTTACCATCAGATGCGGTAAAAAGCGCATGATTAAATTAATCAAGCATTAAAATAAGGCCAAGATACCAAGTTTTTTGGAAAACCATCCGAATAGACTAAAGAATGATCTTTAAGCCTTAGGAATGATTGCTATGAAAAATTTAAAACGACTCACAAAAACATTCGCGGTTCATGCAATGATTATTTCATTGCTGCAGACTTCGTTTGTTTTCATGCCTGCTTATGCTGCTAACAACATGACTAGCACTGAAAAAACAGGACAGGAAATTTTAAATGTCGCTAAGACTGCCGTTGGTATCTACGGTTCTTTCTTAGGACAAAAACAGCAATCAATCATGCTGCAAATTCAGGCGCAGAAAAACCAACAACTCATGCAGACACTGAGTCCAAGCTGTCGCAAAGCAGACGGGACTTCATGTTATACGACTGGAAGTAAATTTTTTCCAGAGTGTCCACTTCCCGCTTCAATGACAAGCATGCCGCAAAACGTGTGTTCGGCAGCGAGCCCGGATCCAAATCAAATCGCGCAAATGATTACATATGAATCAATTGCAAAAAGCTGGATGAACTACTTTGACCAGATGTCAAACGAAGCTTCAAACGCAAAAGTTCCATTTGGTCTTAAATGTCTTGGTGACAAACAAAAGGCCCTTGATTCTCAGTTGACTGAGATGGTGAACAACCTGACTCGCCTTCAGGATCAGTTAAATAAAGACAAAGAAACTTTCCGTAACAATAACAAAAAACTTCTTGAAGACCTTGCCACTTATAACGACGAACTTATGGGTGCAAGTGGAACAGGAAAAAATAACCTGAAGCTTAAGACTCAAGACTTTGCAAAATACTTCTCAGCAAGCTGTCAGTCAGTTATTGGCGAAGATGGATTAAGAGATGGACCAAGCATGGGTCTTCTAGGAATCATGCAGTCACTTTCTCCAGCAAGTAAGAGAGCTTCTGACTACAACAACAACCGTGCTCTAATCGAATCTGAAATCAGAAACGATGTTGCTAAAATCCAGGCGGCCATTCAAAATGGTGGTCTACAAGATTATTTCGATGGAAAAATCGCTGAAACATCTAAATACCAGTCTCTGGTAGTTGCGACTCAAAAGCAGTCTAAAGAATTTAGCATTGCTAAAGAAAGAATTGCCAGTGAGTTAAAGAAGATTGGCTACACTCTTCCAGAAATGGATAAGAACTTCTCTGTCGATTTTGATGAGTTTTTAAAAGACTCGCAAACTTACTTCAAAAAACAATACATCAATGAGTGTGTGACTGGTGCAGATAAGAGTGGGATCGCCATCTCTACTGACCAAATCCTAAAAGCTCTTCAACAAAGAAGTACTGGAAATGCCGGTACTGCTTTATCGAAGTATAAAGATGCTTTAAAGATCATCATGGAAAGTGACTCATCAATGGAGCAAAAACTTGCTGACATCAAGGCCCTGGAAGGAACTTACCAGGACATGAGCATCACTTACCAAAGCTCAGATGGACAGAAAGTGACAGAAACTCCTTATGATCTTTATATGAGAACGCTGGAAAAATGTAACCAGCACTACAACAGTGACAAATCGAGCTCTGATGGCTCAGTTGCAGTTTCTCAAAAGAAAAAAGTTGAAAGAGGACAGGCGCTTTTAAGAGAGCTTCAATCTTTACACAACAACTACTCTTCTCAACTGGCAAGCCGTGTTCTTGACCAGGCCCTTAACTGTAACGGTGAATCGAAAAAGGCCGGCTCAGGATGCGGGAATAAAGATGCTTTCGATCACACGTCAGCAAACTTCTGTATGTCAAACGCTAACCTTTGTGCCAACGAAGTGTCTGGTTGCTACGCTGAAGCGACAAAACATGTAGAAACAAGAAAAGCTAAAATGGAAGCGTTGGCAAAAACATTCAACGCTAACACTGAAATCATGGTGGCAAGAGCAAACCAACTTTACAACGCACAAAAGAACGCGGTTATGGACATGATTAAAGTTGTTCAGGCCCGCTTCCCTGGTACAAACTTTGAAATCCCTGAAGGGATGTTCGTTTCAATGCCAGAACTTAAGAAAGATGCTTTTGGTGTTGAGCTAGCGAACGATGGGAACCTTTCTTTTATGGACGAGCTTCCAAAAAAGATCGCTCTTTTAAAACAAGTTTTCGAAAAACAAAAAGACACAGTTAATAAAGAAATCGATGACTATATTGCCAAACAAGAAGCCGCAATGTCTAAAGAAAGAGGACGTTGGGAGCAACTTGCTGGTGAATGTAAAGGGATGATCGACAGGTCTTCTTCAGAACTTGCAAAATCAAATGCTGAAGGTGCAAAAAAGCAGGCAGAACTTGATCAGAAAGTTGGAAGCTTCTGTCGCAAATACTCTCAGCTCCAAGACAACCCGTTTGGTGCTTGTGAAGACGCTAAAGACCTTGCTGAGCAAGCAGACAAAATCAGCGCTCGTCTAAGTAGTAACGCTGAAAACGTAACAGCTCAGTTCCGCACTCTATGTAACATGTACAACAACGAAAGCTCTTCGGCCAGCAGCGAGTATGAACTTTGCCGTAAGGCCAGCTACCGTGAAAAAAATGAAGACCGTTGCGCTATCGCTGAAAATAAAGAGTTAGCAAAATTAGGTAAAAAAGAAGAAGGCGGAAAAAAGAGCGGGAAAAAAGGTGGAGGCATCTCCCTAGCCTCTCTTTGTGGATCAGATGCAAAGCCAGCAACAAACAAAGACCTTGTTGATCGCATCCTAGGAAAACTTCCAGAAAAAGAAAGATCGAAGTTTGACGGTGATAAAAAAGAAAAACTTGTAAAGGCACTTGAGTCTCGCGACTTTGACGGACTTGATGGATATGGCGACCTTGAAGATGAAGGTGTTTTACAAAACATCGCTGATCTTGGGGGCGGGGCCGACAATGTATGTTCAAAGCTATTTCAGTTGAATACAGGGAGTTCTGCAAATACGGATAAGCAAAAAGCAGATCTGGGCACTCTTGAAAATGAACTAAAGGCCGCCACGACAGAAGATGCTAAAAAAGAAATAACAAAAAAAATTGACGATAAAAAGAAAGAAATTGCAGCAGCTGACACTAAAGGAAACAACCCTGTTGCAAAAGTTCTTGATGATTTAAAAACTGCCGCCCTTGCGGGAACGACAGTAGAAGCTCAAAGAGAAGTTGCCTTCAACCGTCTCGGGGAACAAATCGACGGTTCATGTGATGCTCAGGCAAGCAATACGTCAATGCCTAAAGACTGGGGAAGCCAGTTATTACAATCATTCGACAAAGCGATTCTGGGGAATACAAAGTAGTACGTTAGCGACAAGACAGGTTTAGATGGGGAAAAGAAACTGGGGCTTAAAACATTGCAAAACACTCACTGTACTTCTTTTAGTGTCAGTGGCGGTGTCGTCATGCATTCCGTCTGTGAGTTCTAACCCTCGCAGCCGCCTGAGTGCGAATGCGACCAATTCAAATGTTGGGCTTTACCAAGGAAAAATCCTTGCCGACAACCCTATCATTCTTTCAAACGATCCAGGCCTTAGCTTAAATTATGACCTCAATAAACTAACGAGTGTTGCCAACATCACAACAAACTCTTTTCTTCAAGGAAATCCTAACTGTTCAGGTCTTACTTATTGTTTTGAAGTCAGACAATACAAAGAGTCTGTTTCTGCATTACAAACAACTGATGGGAAATGGGGATACAGTGCGCCCACAGAAGAGTTTTTGCAGGTCAACACCTACTACCATTTAAATAAAATTTTTGACCAGTTTTTTGCAAACCTTGGCCTTTCATATGGAAACGCCTACGACTCGTTTGCCTTCCCTATTTACGACACTGCTGTTCCATTAGATCTTTATAACTCCGATGGAACTTTTAATTTAAACAACCAAACACTCATGGCCTTTTCTGGTTGTGATATTGAAAACAACGCAACTTATGACCAGGCCACAGAGTCACTTTGCTTTGGGTACACTGGAAGCAAAAAAGAACTTCGCTGGGCACACGATAGCACTATCGTTTACCACGAAGCCGGACACTTCTTCCAAAAATTACAATTAAACTTTAGAAACACAGCTTCAGTCACAAAGGCCCAACTGGGTAATTACCTTTACACAGAAGCGGGCTCTATTGGTGAAGGTCTTTCGGATTTCTTCAGCTATTATGTCAACGGCCGCACCCACTGGGGTGAATGGGCCGCAGGTAAACTTAGTGGTTCTCGTCCACTTTCTGAAGATGACTCTCTTCACGTTCCAAGTTTATCAACAGATGAAGACCAGAGATTAAATTACCCGCAATACTTAAACTACGATCCAAACGATCCAGAAATTCCGGTAGAAGATATCCACATGTCAGGAATGATTATCTCTCACTACCTGACAGCTCTTTCAGTGGATCTACAATCAAAGTGTAGCATGACTTCAAAAAATGCCCGCGAGTTCGTGATGACGATCTTAAATGAGACGATGGCCGAACTTGGAGACTTGTCTTCAAAAGGGACAGTCAACGGGACTGCCGGAAAAGTGAATATGGACGCTACAAATTCACTTCAGTGGTTTACAACTAACAACCCGATCAACTACCGTTCGTTTGCTCAGACAATTGCTAAAAATTTATTAAACACTATCGGGAATTCAGGACTAAATCGTTGTAACGGTACATACTACACTCGCGACAATATCGAAGGACTTCTTGATAGCTACGGGCTTCTGCTCTTTAAAACTTATAACCAGCACAGAAACCTGACGAGCTCGATTAAAGTCAACACTCAGGTCACAGCAACCAACAGAAAAAAATCGGTGCTGATTTCTAAAAATAGCTTAATTCTCGACCCTACAACGGGAGCAAGCTCTGCTTACGTTATCGACAGCCGAACACAAATTGCGGCCGGGATTACTCAACTTCAGTCTTCAGGACTTATTGGTACGATGTCTGCTCAGACACCAAGTGATTTTGGTTTCAACAACGGAAACAGTAAAGTGAGTCCAGGCGAAGTTGTCGCCATCGCACTTAACTTATACAACAATTCAAACTCAGTCATGGGTGGTATTGAAGTCCTGGCCAATGACTGGGACCATGCTGACACAGTTACGAAAAAACCATGTTTATTTGATTCAAATCTTTCAAATGATGGATGGCCTCTGTCTTCTGAAGGTGCTTCGACAGATACAAATTGCCAGACAATCGGGGCCTCGACAGCAGAATTCGCTCCAGTGTGTTTTGTGCAGTCAAATGAATCCTCAGCTACAAAATGGATCTCGCAACACGAGTTCAAAGAAAAAATGTCGATTGATACCAATTCATGTCTGGATAAGTCCAACGACAAAGACTGTTTTATCCGCGCCATTAAAGGAGCCGATAAGGCCTATTTCTCAAAGATCAATCCTAAGTCGACATGGGGTCAGACCATGGCCAACCCAAAAACAGGAAAGGCCTACGGCCTAGACTGGGGGAACGTGCTTTTATTTGAAGTTTCAAAACACATTCCACCGGGAACTGTGATTGACTGCCGTCTAAGAGTGCGCTTTACAAACTGCGAAGACTGCTTCCACGACAGCACAAGAAACAACAATGACTATTTCGATGTTGAATACAATGGTCCAAGACCATTTAAGATTATCCACCTGCAGATTCCGATTACAGATTAATTATGAAGAAAACGTTCCTGTTTGTCCTTTCTGTAACCCTGGCCTTTGGTATAACTTTTTATATCAAAAGAAGGGAGTCTCAAGCTCTCGCGCACAAGAGTCGTGAGTGGAAAACTTTTGTCAAAAAATCTGATTCTGAGGTTGCTTCTCACAGCACCACTTCCGATGAATTTCAGGCAGCGAAAATCATCAACCCTGAAGAGAATAAAAAAGAAAGAGCAAACCGCACTGTCGCCTCTGTGAATCCTTTTAAAGGGTTTATGGTTAGACAAAACCGCATCCTCATGGGTGATATAGACCAGAAGTATGAAGACGAGGCCACAGAGCTAAAAATGCTCAATGCCGTCAATCCTGACTGGAAAGAGATCATGGGTGAAGACCTGATGCGTTTTCAGCCTGAAGACACCAAACTCATGGTCAAAGAAGAAGTCCCGGTTATCAAAATCGTGGATGGCAAAGGACGTTTCTTAGAGCAAGTCATCGTGACCTACCTGAAAAAGAATGGCGATAAAAACAGCTTTAAAGCGCTTGTTGATTCGGAGACTGGAACCATTGTTGAGACATGGGACAGGACCATTCATGAGCAGCTTGGAAGACGAAAAGGAAGGATGGCCTTCCCTTCCGTCAATGAAAGCGGTATTATTACAAAGTAAAAGGCAAGCTCACACCAAGCACGATTTCTTTAAAGTCCAGGTCTGGATTTAATGAACCATTTCCTGCTGTGCTTTCGAATTCATCATGGTTAACCATTCTGTACATCAGGTTGATTGAAAGAAATGGAAGGCCAGTGAAACCAACACCCAATTCTTTTGTGTTCCCTTTGTATTTTGTGCTCGTAGAGTTGTCTGCCTTCATCGTGTTGGTGAAATAATAGGCACCCCATGCACGAAGAAGAATCGGGAAATTATAGCCGGCAAAAACACCGATTTCATTTCTCTTCATATCTGTTTTAGAAGTTCCTGAACTGCTTTTTGATTCCAATTCAAAAGATGAACGCGTGTAATCCAATCCCAGCATTAGGCCTAGATTCTGCCAGCCCACTCTTGCCCCTAATTGAGGCCCGTTATAGTCGTATTCAACGCCTCCAGCATCACCAGAACCTGAAAGGTTGTAGCCAATATGTGGCTCGAGTAAAAGAGCAGCAGAAGCCGTCTGCGCGCTTATAAAAACAACACCCAATACCAGGGCCAGTTTTTTTACATTTTTACAAATTCCCATAGTTCCTCCTTGATTTTCATGTGAATCAGTACTACTTACTTTCAATTATCCATTGAGCTCCTAAAAAGGAAAGATAAAACTTATGAAATCACTGTATTCTCTTCTAGTTATCGCTCTTGCTTCGATGTTCTCCTCTAGCGCGCACGCTGTGTATTTTAATGTGATTGGACCATGTTCTGAGAAGGCAGTTCATTTTGGTTCTTTTAAGACAGATCTCGAGGACAGTGTTGGAAAAATCTCAATGGACATCTTTGACTTTAACAAAATCCCCTATGCAGGGACTGAGCACGGAATGAATTCTATCATCAATTCCCCTGTCGGGTTAGATGCTATGGAAGTTATTTCAGACTCTAAAATGCGCGCTTATGGGTGGTGTTTTTCCATCAATGGCGTGATTCCAGATGTCTTGGCCAGTGAAGTTCACTTTAGTAAACAAAATGATGTTTTAAGCTGGTTCTACGCCTATTCAACGTACGATCAAGGGGTTTGGACTGATTACTGCGTCCCTTCGTATAAAATTAAGTCACCACAATTTTGTAAATAGTCCTCAATAACCGAGCGTCCTAATCCGATAAGTAAATGATCTCGGAGGACGCTCATTAAAACTTACTCTCCCTACCTATTCATCCTGATTGTTGCAAGCATGGTCGCCCTTTGGTCAGGCCAGCAAAGCTATACTCCTTCGCGAGTTCAGCGCGACATCGCCAGCGACTGCGATAGCATGGTTCGCGCTATTATCAGCCCAAGTGTTGAAGCAGAAAAAATACAGAAAAAAGCTTCGGCCGATTTAGCACTGGAAAAAGTTTATAAATTCAGAACATCGATCTGGAATAAGATCATCAGCACTAAAGAATTCGAATCATTCAACGACATTGAATACTTCCGCTGGATGGCGATTTACAAAGATGCCAAGAGCGATCTTTCGAACGTTAACCCGGTAAGCATCGAACAAAAAATGGCCCTTATCGAAGTGATCAATGGACGCTTAATTCCAACAGCAATGAACGCTGAAAAAAATCTTTCGGCCGAAGTTCAAAAACTCAATGCTCTAAAACTGCGCAAGCTTCAAACACGCATGAGAAGCTTTGATCTTTCTTCAAAACTAACTCGCGATGATCTGGAAGATTTTTCATCAGAGCTAATGCTGATTCTCAAAGGGCCTCCGGCCACTCTTTTGGATTACTTTACAAAAAATAAAACAAAACGCATGAACGAAAGACTTATGCGAATGGTTCAAGAAGACATCCTCCTGATGGGACTTAAAGGAATGGTTGAGCGCATTCCTGAAAAACAGTCTTACACATCTCTAGAGCGCGGAAAATATATCGTAAAGCGCTTCTTCCAGTACAAGATCTGGAAATACCTGGTGATCCCATACGATCTTCCGTGGTTTGAGCGCGTGAAAATCCCTGAAGAGCTTTTAGAAAAAATCATCGTTGATGGACTAGATGCTCACGAGCAAGAACTTATTGCTCACTTAAAAAAGCAGAACATGATTGATCACTACGAGCGTTTTAGAAAAGTGTATAAACCAATCGCCTTCGCTGTCGGTTTTTACCTGTCTCTTATACACATCTCCGAGCCCACGA
>CAXHHE010000032.1:0-15980 GCA_964016365.1 uncultured Bacteriovorax sp.
AATAAAGCTGCGTACTGAAAAAGCATCCCGTAGTTTCTTCTGAACTCTCTTAATTCAACCTTTCCCAGATGGGCAAGGTCCTGACCCAGAACTTCGACAGTACCAGAGGTCGGCTTCACAATTCCCAGGATGTGCTTAAGCAGAGTAGATTTACCGGCCCCGGAAAATCCCAGGATCGTTGTAATCTTATTTCTTTCAATATCAAAATTTAAGCTGTCTAAGACTTTCTGCTCACCAAAAATTTTGGTGACGTTTTTTACTGAGATGGCTGGATTTTCAAATGTCAGCATCCATCCCCCTACAGAATCTTAACCAGAAAGGTTGTTAAGAAGTAATCCAGAATAAGCACAGAAACCATTCCCCAGATAACGGCCAGGTTAGTTCCACGTCCTACTCCCACGGCTCCTTTTTCTACCTGGAAACCGAAGTAAGTCCCAATCACTGAAATAACAAAACCAAAAACGAAGGCCTTGATTACACCTTGGGCAACGTCTTCGATCATCATAAATTCAGAAAGTTTTGAATAGAACATTGCCTCATCGATCATCAAGGTCGTTGTACCAACTAAATATGCTCCTAAGTTTCCGATAAAAAGGAAAAGAACTGAAAGCATCGGCACAGCGAGAGTTGAAGCAATGATTCTTGGAACGGCCAGGTATTGAATAGAGTTGATCCCCATAACTTCCAGGGCATCAATCTGCTCAGTTACTTTCATTGACCCAATCTGTGCGGCCATCGCTGAGCCCGCTCTTCCCGCAACAATCAGTCCGGTTAAGACGGGAGCAAGTTCTTTGGCCAGAGAGATGGCAACGATTGAACCAACAAGTGAATCAACGTTGATAAGCTTGAAACCAAAATAAGTTTGAGTACAAAAAACCATCCCGGTGAAAATCCCCGTCAGAAGAATAATCAGGATACTTTTGTTTCCAATGAAATAAAGTTGCTCCATCAAAAGATGAAAACGAAATGGACGTCTGACCATCCAATAAAAAAAACGCCCGCCAAAAAGCGTGATCATACCAAGACCGTCGACCATATCTAAAATGGAGCGTCCAAAATCTTCAATCTGATCTTTTAAATAATTTTGTAATTTCGTTATCACCCAATTAGTTTAAACGATAAACTCTTGGAACGCGAGGAAGAAGCGCACAGAAAACTTCATACGGGATGATTTTTGTCTCCGAACAAAAGCTCTCGAGATCCCCGTCTTTTGCCCCCCAGATTGTAAAAATCTCATGGGCGCGGATGTGATCCGAGGCTTCCTTTGGAAAGAAGACGTGAGTCATATCCATACTCACTCTTCCGATGATCACGCCTTCAAAACCTTTATGGTATAAATGCGCTCCAGAATAGCGGTTGAAGAATCCGTCTCCGTATCCGATGGCAAGAATGGCAATCAAACCGTCTTCGGGACAAGGTGTTGAGTTGTATCCAACCACATCACCTTTCTTAACTTCAAAAGTTCTTAAAATGTAAGTTTCCAGCTTCGAGACCAGCTTCCCTTCAAAGTTACCTGGTACCCCTGAGTTCAGCGAGCTCGGCCCATACAACATTAGACCCGGCCTCACGTGAGTGTCGTCACTGTTTTCCGGAAGACCAACTTTTTGTTCAATTGTTCCCGAGTTCGACTGCGATGTGCGCTCAAGAGTAATCCCCGAATCGCGGAAGAACTTTTTAATTTCTCCAAAACGAGTTCTCTGCAGAACATTCACTTCGTGAGCGTTCATGTCCGAGCTGGCGTTAGCATAGTGGCTAATCAAATGGTGTACAGAATTTCTTCCGTGTTGCTTTAGTTTGTTGACGATAAGCGGAGTGTCGTTAGGATCGAGACCTAAACGGTTCATCCCCGTATTGAACTTCAAGCAAATCGGAAAATGCCTGAATTCCGGCGTGTGTAAAATATAATCCAACTCACTGACGTTTGAGATAACTGGAATAATTCTGCGTTTAAGATAAATATCGGCGTTTTCTAAAAGTTCCAGCTGGATATCAGAGAAAACATAAATATCAAATTCAAGTTCGTTGAGTTCTTCGCGCAATTTAAGCGCTTCACCGATCGTGGCACAACCAAATTCGCGAATCCCCATTTCAGTGATCGCATAACGAGCCATCGGAATCATCCCGTGCCCGTATCCGTCGGCCTTAATCATACAAAGAATCTGGGCCTTCGGTGAAATTTTTTTAATTTGATTAATATTGTAAGCAAAGTGGTCAAGGTTAACCACTAAACGGCTTCTAAACTTCATTAAGTTTTTCCTACATATCTAAACTGGTTTTTGGTTCAACGAACGACCAGGCCTTCTTCGCCTCTTTTGCAGGCTTAGTGATGGCGCCTTTAAGTTCGCTTTCAATTTCCAGAATCTTGGTTAAATAAGCATGCGCTGACATTGGAGACATCGTCACTTTCGGCTGGATTAATTGGGCCAGCACTCCTTCCGAGTCTTCAAAATATTTCCAATACTGGAAGCGTCCTGAGAATTCTTTTAACTGATCAAAGAAAACATCCAGGTCATTTGCCTTAACAACAAACCCGATATTGCCGACGCCGAATTCAAAAAATCTAAAATCAGTGCGAGTTTGAATTTCCAGTTTATTAATAAACTCACTCATAAAGCGGTTCCAGAAAAAGCGGTTCGTCCCCTTTCTCATCACCACTTGCATCAGGCTTGAAAGATCTAAATCCACCAGGCGCATATCTTGAGTTAATTTATTCTGTTGAGCTTCACTAGCCGTCTGTCCAAAAAGGAATTGATCCAGATAGCTTAACGCCTCAAAACTCGAAGAGAATTTCCTGTTAGTTTCAATCGGAGCTGTCAGTTTATTTTTAAAGCTTGCATAGAAGCCGTTTAAATATGCTTCCAGCATGTGCCAGTCAAAATTATTAAAGAACGTTTCGTTTTTTGATTTAATAAAAATCATTTTATCCGGCTTGCTTTCTGATCCTTTGATCAAGAGAGAAACCAAATCACCGCCCATAATATCTACGGCAACCTGAGTGGCCATATTCTGGGCAAAGAGCTCAATCCCGTGTGTGCAGGCCTGACCTAACCACAGCGAAGGAATGTTTCTGAATTTTTGTAAATGAGAAATCGGAGAAATAAGTTTTTGTCCATTGAAAGAAAGTTCAAGGAAAGCAAACTCTTCAATCTCATCGACACCATGGAAAACTTTTTCCAGCGATTTAAAAAAGTCTGTTTCGGAGCGAAGCTTTTCAAACTCCAGGCAAACACTCTTAACCATCGACTGGTAGTTATCCGCGCGCTCTTCTTCACGCAGGGCCAGCTCTAAACGTTCGATCTGCTCTTTTTGGGCAGTCGTCGTCATCTTGAGCATATGATAGTGCTGCTCTAAAGAAGCTACTTTATTTAGTCTTTTTAGAATCGCTTTAAGTGGGCCTTCATAGTTGGCCGATTGCTTAAGCGTCCCCAGGTGAAAAAAGTTATGAGTCGAAACCAAAAGTGGTTCTGTCTTATCTGTGTAATAAAATAATAGTGGCATTTCTTCGGCGATAACCGCCGGATGATCGCGAAGGACAAGTTCTCCTTCACTCATTTTTTTTACATCGACAATACAAAGGGCCGGCAAACGCTCCAGAGTTCCACTCCAGAAAGTTTTTAAGTCTTCATAGAAATGCGGGATTACTCCCAGTTTTTTAAAAACTGAAGAAATTTCCTTTACTTCGTTTAAATCAGATAGAAGAAGCGCTACTGAGACTTTCCCTTCTGCTAGCATTGTACACCTAACCTCTTGTCAGTTTTAATTTTTATCCTTCTAAATTATGCACTAGAGAAGAGAGGGAAACAATCTTTTTTATGCCCTCTTCCGAGAGGTGGAGGTCAGCTTTTTGATAGAGAGGAAGACGTTTTTGATAGAGAGAGCGAAGCCCCTCTTCCCCAAGTTTTGTTTGGGGTCTATTAGAATCGTTTTTAATGCGCTCAAAACAAGTCTCAAAAGGCACATCGAGGAAAACAAGTTTATGCTTTTTTGCAAGCTCCCAAAAACCCGGGGCTTCAATGGTTCCACCTCCCAAAGCAATGATCTTTGGAGCAGGAGTACTCAACATTTCATTGAGCAGTAAGCTTTCTTTGTGGCGGAAGACTTCAAGGCCATATTTGTTGATCCACTCCCCTAATTCACTGGGAAGAAGCCCTACGGAGAGAGCGGCGGCCGTATCGAGATCAAGGGCCTCATAACCCAAATGATTGCGCTGGAAAGCTTCGACAAAAGTCGTTTTTCCACATCCCATAAATCCACAAACCAAAATATTCACTCGAACCTCTAAACCCATTGTACTTTTAAAATCATCTGAGTTAAATGGGAGCCATGAATATGACAACAAAAATTAACACGCAGATTGAACCCCAAGTCCCTATTAACAAGTACAGCCACGACATCATCGAGGAGTACGAACTTTCTAACGAAAAGACTCCTTGGCTACAGGGAATCCTAGATGAACTTCATGAACAACTAGATCAAGAAGACGTTTACCCGACTGGCTCACTGCACCTTAAATTAAAAATTTCTCGTAAAAAAAGTCCTCTTATTGGGGATAATTTAGTGGTTAGAGCCGAAATTGATGCGAAATACCATCTCCCTTGTGGTCTTACTTTAGTGCCATTGCCACAGCATATGGACCACAAAGTTAACGCAGCTTTTCTTCACGATTCACAGGAAAAACAACCAGAATATGCTGAAAGTACCACTGTTTTTGCTGATGGTGAGGAAATGGAGCTGTATTTTTATCGCAAAGGGTTGGCCGACATCATGGAATTCATCCATGAGCAGATTTTCCTGGAAGTTCCGGCCTTCCCAAGAAGTGAGACAACAGAAGATCAGGCCTAAAAGGCATGGTTACGTCAAAAAAACTTGCCGAACGAGTCTTTTTGTCGTATTGATTTACCCTCATATTTAATTTAAGTTGAAGTTACAAATTTGTCGCGGAGTATAAAATGGCAGTTCCTAAGAAGAAAAATTCAGTTTCAAGAAAAGGTTTAAGAAGAGCTGGTCAACACCATAAACTATATAGAAAACACCCAATGGCTTGTTCTAACTGTGGTTCACACGTTATGCCACACACTGTTTGTGGAGCTTGTGGATTCTACAAAGGTAAAGTTGTCGTTTCTGTAAAAGCTAACGAAACTGAAGAAGCTGCTCAATAATCATTAAGCAAATTTTGTCTTAAATATAAAAGCCCTTATCATTCAACCGAATATAAGGGCCTTTTTTTTAGGGCAATCAAAAACATGGACGTCCAAAATGAAAACCTATGAAGCAAAAATTCTAGGCACTGGGATGTACGCTCCCAAAAAAATCATGACAAACAAAGATCTTGAATCAATCGTTGAAACGAGTGATGAGTGGATCTATACAAGAACAGGGATCAGAGAAAGAAGAATCTGCTCTACTGAAGGCGGAGAATGGCCAACAGATATGGCATTCAATGCGACTCAAGACGCGCTTAAGGCCGCAAACCTTCAACCAAATGACATCGACTTTATTATCTTCGCGTCTGTTACTCCTGACGTAAAACTTCCAAACTCAGCCTGTATTCTTCAAGTAAAACTTGGGATCACTAACAACTGTACATGCCTGGATATCTCAGTTGCCTGTTCGGGGTTTGTTTACGGCGTAAACATGGCCAACTCATTCATTAAAACTGGGTTAGCTAAAAACGTTCTGGTTGTTGGATCGGAAATGCTTTCTCGCGAAGTGAACTGGAAAGACAGAAACTCATGCATTCTTTTCGGAGATGGATGTGGTGTAGCGATCGTTGGTCGCGCGGAAGAAGGTTCTGAATCAAAAATCTTAGCGAGCATCCTGAACTCTGATGGAACTGGTGGAGAATTCTTCGACCAACCAATCGGGGGGGCTGTCTCTCCTATTACTCCTGAACACATTTCTGAAGGGACACACTTCATGCAAATGAAAGGGAAGGAAATGTTCAAAGTCGCTACGAGAACTCTAGCTGAAAACGGCAGGAAAGTTCTTGAGATGGCCGGCATGACAAAAGAGCAAGTTAACTGGGTTGTTCCTCACCAGGCCAACATCAGAATCATCGAAACCACTGCTAATCTTCTGGATGTAAGCATGGATAAGATGATCGTTAACATCGATAAATACGGAAACACTTCTGCTGCAACTGTGCCTATCGCTTTCCACGAAGCGATCGCTGATGGACGCATTAAGCGCGGAGACATTGTTTTATTCGACGCCTTTGGAGCAGGATTAACTGCCGGCGCGACATTATTAAGATACTAAAACAAAGGCTAATGAATGGGTATTAAATCAGTCACACTACTTTTTCCAGGACAAGGTTCACAATACGTTGGAATGGGAAAAAACCTGGACCAGGCACTTTTTGATAAAGGAAATGAGATTTTAGGGTACGACCTTAAAAAACTTATGCACGAAGGGCCAGAAGAAGAACTGAAACTCACTCACAATACTCAACCAGCAATTCTAAAACACTCAGTTGCTCTTTATAACCAACTGGATGCTCTTCTAAAAAAATACGACGTAAAAGTAGACCGTGTTCTTGGCCACTCTGTGGGTGAGTACGCTGCTCTTGTGGTTGCGGGCGTTCTTTCTCCATACGATGCGATTCATGCTGTTCACCTTCGTGGGAAATACATGCAGGAAGCTGTTCCTGTAGGACTTGGAAAGATGTTTGCAATTCTAAAAGTTCCAGCTGACGTTGTAACAGAAGCTTGTAAACAAGCTTCACAACCTGGTTCAGAAGTTATGCCGGCAAACTTCAATGACCCTTCTCAGATTGTTATCTCAGGAGAAAGTGAAGCATGTGCTCGCGCAGTTCTTTGGCTTGCAGAAAATTTCAAAGAAGCTCACAGAGCAATGGAACTCAATGTATCAGCTCCATTCCACTCTTCGCTTATGAAGCCAGCTGCTGATCAGTTAAAAGCGGCTTTCGAAAAGTTTAAGTGGCACGAAAACAAAATTCCATACATCGCTAACATCGATGCAAAGGAATACGCTGCTGGAACAAATCCAGAAACAATCATCAACAACCTGTACCACCAAGCTTACGGGCCGGTGTTATGGACGCAATCAATTGAAAAACTTCCTTCAGACACACTTTGCATTGAAGTAGGTCCAGGAAAAGTTCTAATGGGTCTAGTTCGCAAGATTAACAAAGACATTAAAGTGATCCCTCTGGATAGAGACGAAGCACTTGCTGAAATTGAGGAGCTATTAAAATGATCGCAACTTACAATGATTTAAAAGGTAAAACAGTTCTTATCACTGGTGCATCTCGTGGACTTGGAAGAAAAATGGCAGACGCTCTTGCAACTCAAGGCGCTCACGTTGTTTTCAACTATAGAGGTGATGAAGCAGCGGCGATGAAGTTGAAAGAAGAACTTCAAGCTAAAGGCGCTTCAAATGTTACAGCTCTTCTTTTTGATGTAACAAATACAGCTCAAATGAAAGAAGCTGTGGAAAAATTTGTTGAAGCTAACGGACCAATTACAGGTCTAGTCAACAACGCTGGTATTTCTAAAGACCAAATCGTTCTTCGCATGAAAGAAGAAGACGTGGTTCAAACAATCAACACGAATTTAACATCAGCTATTATGCTGACTCAGATCCTTTCTAGAAGCTTCCTAAAAGCAGAGAATGTTTCTGTCGTTAACATCAGCTCAATCGTAGGTCTTATGGGGAACGCAAGCCAGATCGCCTACTCTGCTTCAAAGGCAGGATTGATCGGATTTACAAAGTCTTACGCAAAGGAGCTTGCTTCGAGAAACGTTCGTTGTAACGCAATCTGTCCAGGTTTTATTACAACAGACATGACTCACGCTCTAGACGAGAAAGTAAAGGACGCTTATTTAAACTCTATCCCATTAAAACGTATGGGAGAGGCAGATGAAGTAGCGAACTTAGTTTGTTTTTTACTAAGCAGTGCATCGTCATATATCACTGGAGAAACGATTAAAATTGACGGTGGATTATATATCTAATACAAATACTAATACTTATTTTTTTAGAAGATTAATTTCAGGAGTTATTGAATGAAAGACAAGGTTATTAAACTAATCAGCGACGCTACAAAAATTGATATCGCTAAAATCAATCTTGAAACAAGTTTCGTTGACGATCTAAACCTAGACTCACTAGATATCGTAGAACTAATGATGAAAATGGAAGACGAATTTGGTGTAGAAATTCCTGAGGAAGATGCTGAAGGACTAAAAACGGTAAAAGATATCGTTGCTTACCTAGAAAAGAAACAAGCTTAATCGCTTTCTTGATTTAAGGCCTCGAAAGAGGCCTTTGTAGTTTTTACGGGATAATTTTTCGAATTAAAATGTTTACGGAGGCCATATGACCGAAGGTAGAAAACTCAACAGAGTAGCCATCACAGGTATGGGAATGATCAATGGACTTGGTCACAATCTAAAAGACGTTTGGGCAAATGCACTTGAAGGAAAATCAGGTGTCTCTTTGGTTGAACAAATCAACACTGAATTACTAACGACAAAATTTGCAGGTGAAGTAAAGAATTTCGAACTTGCAGCAGACATATTAGACGCAAAGGAAGCAGCCAAATACGACCGCTTCATTCACTTTGCTATGCACTCGACTCACGAAGCTCTAGCGGATGCTGGCCTTCTTGAAAACCGTCCATACGACATGGACAGAATGGGTTGTATCCTGGGTGTTGGTATCGGTGGATTCCCGGAAATCGAAAACACAGCGAAGACTCTTTTTGAAAAAGGGCCAAGACGTGTTTCTCCTTTCTTCATTCCAGCGATCATCCCGAACATGCCATCTGGACTTGTAACGATTCGCTACAACCTTGGTGGATTAAACTTCGCTATCGCTTCAGCTTGTGCTTCAGCTGCTCACGCACTGACATCTGCTTGTTACGAAATCATGTTCGGAAGACAAGACATGATGGTTTCAGGTGGAGCTGAGTCTGTTATCTGTAACCTTTCAATTGCCGGTTTCGGTAACATGAAAGCGCTTTCAAAAAGAAACGATGATCCGGCTACAGCTTCTCGTCCATACGATGCTGACCGCGATGGATTCGTTCTTGGTGAAGGTGCTGGTATTTTAATTTTAGAAAACTACGACAAAGCGGTTGCTCGTGGAGCAAAGATTTACGCTGAAATCGTGGGCCATGGTGCAACTTCGGATGCCCATCACATTACAGCTCCACACCCAGAAGGTGACGGTGCTTACAGATCAATGAAGATGGCGATTGAAGACGCTGGCGTTGATTTAAAAGAAATTGGATATGTAAACGCTCACGGGACATCGACTCCACTTGGAGACATCGGTGAACTAAGAGCGATCAAGAGAACATTCGGCGATCACGCTTACAACCTGAATGTGTCTTCGACTAAGTCAATGACAGGACACTTGCTTGGAGCTGCTGGTGGGATTGAAACAATCTTCTGTGCGATGGCACTTCACACTGGAATGATTCCTCCAACGATCAACGTTCAAAACCTTGATCCGGAATGCGACCTGAACATCACGGCCAATAAAGCTGTAAAGAAAGACATTAAGTACGCCCTAAACAACTCGTTTGGTTTCGGTGGAACAAACTCTTCACTACTACTCAAAAAAGTATAATAAGCAGGTTTAATCATGTTTAATAAAAATGCGAACTCAGTAAAAACTATGGACCCGGAAATCTACGCGATCATCGAAAGAGAGCGCGTTCGCCAGGAAGATGGTCTTGAACTGATCGCTTCTGAGAACTACACTTCAAAAGCTGTGATGGAAGCTCAGGGATCAATTCTGACTAACAAATATGCTGAAGGTCTTCCAAACAAGCGCTACTACGGTGGATGCGAGTTTGTTGACCAATCTGAAATCTTAGCGATTGAAAGAGTGAACAAGATCTTCGGATCAAAGTTCGCGAACGTTCAACCGCACTCAGGGTCTCAGGCCAACATGGGAGCTTACTTCGCAACTATCAACCCGGGCGATAAAGTCCTGGGGATGAACCTTGCTGAAGGTGGACACTTAACTCACGGCTCACCTGTTAACTTCTCAGGAAAACTTTTTAACTTTGTGGCCTACGGACTCAACTACGAAACGGAAAGAATCGATTTCAACATCGTTCGCGAACAAGCTAAAAAAGAACAACCAAAACTTATCGTGGCGGGAGCTTCGGCCTACCCTCGCGAAATCGACTTCAAAACTTTCCGCGAAATCGCGGATGAAGTGGGTGCAAAACTTATGGTCGATATGGCCCACATCGCAGGATTAGTTGCAGCAGGGTTACACAACTCTCCTGTTCCTTACGCTGATGTGACAACATCGACAACTCACAAAACTCTTCGTGGACCTCGCGGAGGGATTATCCTGACGAACAATGAAGAGCTATTTAAAAAGCTTAACTCAAACATCTTCCCTGGTATTCAGGGTGGTCCACTTGAGCACGTGATTGCCGCTAAAGCAGTTGCTTTCCACGAAGCTCTTCAACCAGATTACGTGGCCTACCAAAAACAAGTGATCGCCAACGCTAAAGCGCTTGCAGCTGCTTTAACAAACAAAGGCATCGCTCTTGTTTCTGGTGGAACAGACAACCACCTTGTTCTGGTAAAAACAGACTCGGTTGGGCTCTCTGGTAAAGAAGCTGAACACGCTCTTGAGCTTGCAGGTATCACATGTAACAAAAACATGGTGCCTCAAGATAAGCGCTCTCCGTTTGTAACTTCAGGTGTGCGTTTAGGAACTCCAGCGATCACAACTCGCGGACTAACTGAATCTCACATGGAAACATTAGCTTCATGGATTAACGAAGCACTAAGAAACGCGACGAATGAAGAAGCGTTAAAGAAAATCAGAACTCAGGTCTTAGACCTTTGTAAATCATACCCGGTATATAAGTAAGTATGCATTGTCCAAGTTGTAACGCCCAAGACACGAGAGTTATCGATTCCAGAATGCTGGTAGAAGAAAACTCTGTTCGCCGTCGCCGTAAGTGCGATGCGTGTGAGACTCGTTTTACAACGTACGAGAACATCCAAATTCAGATGCCTCTTATCGTAAAGAAAGACGGACGTCGTGAAGCTTACAACCGTGAAAAAATCATGAAAGGGTTAAACAAGGCCTGTCAGAAGAGAAACGTCTCAACTGACCAGATCAACCAACTCTTAAACAGCGTAGAGAGATCTCTACTTGAAATCTCAAGAACAGAAGTGCGCGCCCGCGACTTAGGTGAAATCATCATGGACCGTTTAAAGGAACTTGATCGTGTGGCCTACGTTCGTTATGCCTCTTTCTACTGGGACTTCAAGGACATCGAAGAATTCGTCTACGGTCTAAAAAACAAACTACACTCAGTTAAATCTATCAGCGATAAAGGTGACAAACGTGACATCCAACACTAATACGACAAAAAGAACTATCGGCCGCGAGTACGCCTTTAAATTTATCTACAAGCACCTGCTTAATGACTTCTCTTCAGAAAAAAGCGAAATCATCAATGACAGCAAAGCGCTTAACGATGCCCTAAATCTTTTCGATGATTCATACCACGAAGAAGACTCTGAGCACCCGGATAACAAAATCGACATCCACACAAAGATGTTTGCGAAAGAACTTATCTTAGGATCTCTAAGACAAGAGCCGACAAACTCTAAACTGATCGAAAAATACCTGGCCAACAACAACCTTCAAAAAGTAGACCGCATGAATCTTGCTGTTCTTCTTTTAGGTTCATATGAAATCCTAAGCGACAAAGACACACCTGCAGGTGTTTTCATCAACGAGTACGTCAACATCGCTAAAAAATACTGTCCTAATGACTCTCACGGCTTCATTAACAGTGTTTTAGATAAGATCGCCAAGGATCACCGCTAATCATGTACAAAAGCGCAAGACCGGCCTTATCCATTCTCGATCAATTCACCCCAGAGGTGCTTGGGATCTTTTGGATAACCCGCGATGAGCTCTCACGCGACCTGATTGGCTTCGACGATTTCAATTACCTTTTTGACGGGCTGATTTCCCAGTACCTTTATGGACAGGCGGTCAGCACGGATAAACACGCCCATATTTTTTTCACCCAAAATTTTAGCGATAAGGTTTTCCTGGCCCACTTAAGGACAAAGGATTTAACCAAGTCACAAATCTCTGGTGATATCGATGAGCAGATCGCCCTCCTTCAAGGGAGCAACTCTGCACGCAAGACAATTTTGATTTTTGATAAGACCGAACACGAATGGTTGCCTGAACTCAAAAAGCGCTATTCGCAGTTTGAGTTCAAGCAATTAGAAAATTAATTAAGGTTGAGCACAAATGTAAGTAACCCATGACTCGCAGTTATCTGCTTTCAGGGATTTCTTAAAGACACCGTTTCCAGTTCCATCTTTATCCACGCCTTCCCAGTAAATATGAGTTTTAGAGAATCCTGCATCTTCCAGGATATCCATTAACTCGCGAGCGTCCCACATTCTCCAGTCGTATTGGAAAACTTTTTCATGCTTAACACCGTCAGCAGTTTTAAAGTGAATGTAATACATGCACTCTGCCGTTAGCGGGTTGTAGCTACTGCAGTCCCAGTAGTATGTGTGGTTTTTGTGTTTTACTGACTCTTCAAGTTCCTGGCGGCTTTCAGTTCCACCGAACATATCAATTAAGAAGATCGAGTCTTTTTTCATGTGCTTTCTTACTGACGAGAAGTACGCCAGAAGATCTTTTCTTTTCTTGAAAAGGTAGTAAGAGAAGTTAAAAGCAACAACAACGTCCGTTTTGAAATCAAAAGTCTGCATAACGTTCGCGTTGATGTATTTCATACGCGATTGTTCATCTTCATCAAGTTCGCTGAAGTGGTTAACGAATCCGTAAGAGATTGGCTCCATATCCAGGTCGATACCGTAAGCTTTGTGTTTATCACCCTGCTCTACCCATTCGCAGGCAAGCATACCAGTTCCACAGAAGTCTTCACGAAGTGTAAGAGGTGCACGTCCATAAAGGGCCTTGTACTCTTTATTGATGAAGTCGATGTCAGCTTGCGGGTTTTGAACCGAGGCCAGGTACAGGCGGTACTTTTCGTCGCGTGAGAGCTTAGGCGTTTTTTTCGCTGCTACTTTCTTGGTTGTTCTCTGTTCATCTCTCGTGTTAGTTCTTTTAATCGCCATGGATTCTCGCCTTGATTCCTTAATAGTCTTTGTAAGACTTGACCTCTTGAAGGCCGGATTTATAAGTTGTGTTGATCGTGTTTTTTCTTCTAAAGCGCTCATCATTAGTGATGTAAACGGCGCGGGCAAGCTCGATAAAAGCGCTACCGAAATCTTTATCTCTTTCCAGGTCGCGGATATCGTCTTCAATCTTCCAAAGTTTCAGGTTCACATCGATCATTTGGTTTAAATGAAAGTCGATGTTTTCAAGTTTTAATGAAGCCAGCGTCTTTGAAAGAGTTTCCTCTTCTTTTTTAACGTGTTTTAACTTTTCAGCGTCAGTGATTTTTTCCAGCTTAATTTTTAAGATAGAAATCTTGTCGACCAATTCACCTAAAGAGACTTCACAATTTATATTCATAAACTTTACTCGATGCTCACGTACTCAATTTCGATGATTTCGTAAGACTTTGTCCCTGCGGGTACTTTGAGCAAAATTGTATCACCAACTTCTTTGCCAATCAAAGAACTTCCAAGGGGGGAGCGCCAACTAATCTGGTTTTTTTCGGTATTAATCTCATCGACACCGACAATGGAAACAGTCTTCTCTTCCCCGTCCTCTTCATCTGCGATGGTAACCGTCGCCCCAAACTGGACTTTCTCGCTTTTGACGCTAAGTGGATCTACCACCACGGCCAGCTCGATGCGCGAGCTTAAGAAGCGGACACGCTTGTCGATTTCACGCATACGCTTTTTGCCGTAGATGTAATCAGCATTCTCCGATCTATCGCCGTTTGAAGCGGCCCAGGCCACGGTTTTCGTCACTTCAGGGCGCTCGACTCGGGCCAGCTGATGAAGCTCGTCTTGCAGTCGTTTAAAGCCTTGTGGCGTAATATAGTTTTTTTCTTTATTCATGAATTTTCTTTAATAACCCTTCGCAAGCATCGAGCACTAAATCTAACACCAGGTCGAAGTCTTTTTTTGATCCATAGTACGGATCTGGGATTTCATTAAAGCGCTTTTTAAAATCTGCATTTAAAAAGTAATCAGTCATCATACAAAGCTTCTCTGCTAGTTGGTCATCACCAGCGATTTTTTTCGCATTAGAAAAGTTGCTTTTATCCATGCAAACAATCAGGTCAAACTTTTCAAAGTCTGATTTTAAAAGTGGTCGTGACTTGGAAGGAAGACGAATATTTCTTAATCCCGCCTGAGCAATCATGCGATGGTCAGGGTCATCGCCTTCATGAAAGCCGCTCGTTCCGGCGGAGTCAATCAAGAAGCCTGCTTCCAGTCCCTTTTCTTTAATTAAATGCACCATGGCCCCTTCCGCTGCAGGAGAGCGACAGATATTGCCAAGACAAACAAATAACACCTTTTTCATGCCATAAGCTTACTCTATTCCACAAATTATGCTAAGAATTTAATAGGAAACGAGGAGTAATTTATGGCAATCCGCAAAGTCATCCGCATGGGACATCCGACATTGAGAAAAATCGCTGAACTAGTGCCTTTGAGCGAGCTTAAAACTCCAGAGTTCAAACAACTCCTGATTGATATGTACGAAACCATGAAGCACGAAGGTGGTATTGGTATCGCTGCTCCCCAGATCGACGTTTCTAAACAAGTCACACTGATTGAACTTCCAGAAAACAACTCACGCTACGGCGATCTGGAAGGAACTCCTCTTATGGTCATCATTAATCCTGTGATCAAAGACCTGACAACTGAACACCAAGGTTTCTGGGAAGGATGCTTATCTGTTCCAGGACTGCGCGGTTTTGTTGAAAGACCTAAAAAAGTTCAAATTGACTACGTTAATGAGCACGGTGAACCAAAACAAATTATCGCTGAAGATTTCTTAGCGACCGTTTTTCAGCACGAGCTAGACCACCTATTTGGAAAGCTTTACATCGATCGCATCACTGATACGACAAAGATCTCTTACAACGAAGAGTTCTCAACGTTTGTAAACGCTCACCCAGACGATCAGCTGGACGAGTAGTCTTGAAAAAGATTGCCCGCATTCACTCTCCCTATAAAGAAAAATTTTCTATTCCCCGCCAGCCGGGTTTAACGTCGATTGAATCGACCATTGAGCTACTTCCACCATTTAATCGCACAGAAGCGCTGATGGGGCTCGAAGCTTTTTCACATTTGTGGGTAATCTTTGAATTTCATGAAGTGAAACCGACAGATGAGAGTTCGTTGACTGTTCGCCCTCCACGCTTAGGTGGGAATATAAAACAAGGTGTCTTTGCCACGCGCTCGCCTTTTAGGCCGAACAATGTTGGACTGTCGCTGGTTAAGATTGAGAGGATTGAAGGAACGAAGATTGTTGTTTCGGGTGGAGATTTTTTAGATCAAACGCCGGTGTATGATTTGAAGCCTTATTTAAAAGAGATTGAGTCGAAGCCTGAGGCAGTGTCTGGGTGGACGGATGAGATGGAAGTTAAGAGACTCTCTGTAGTGTTTAAATGCGAATGTGACTTTGAATTAAAAGATAAAATCGTCGACATTCTCTCTCTTGATCCCCGCCCTCGCTTTCACGAGGACGGTTATAAAACATACGGCTCAAGGCTTTTTGATGTCGATGTTCACTGGGAAGTTTTAGACAACACAGTCTTCGTCACTAAGATTCTTACTTAAGTGTACATCCAGAATCAGTCGCCCCTTGAAGGCTTAAGCCTTTTCCGGCCATTGCCGATTCTTTCTTTTTTTCTTCAAGTTTTTTAAGTACGTCTTCTTTTGTATCACATGGAGCTTCAGCAGACTTTGCTGTCTCTAATTTTTTTGGTTGTTTTTTAGCGTCTGCTGCCTGCACGCTTGGTGGAAGGATCGCGCTCTTTGCTTTTGTTTGAGCGAATGTTGATGTTGAGATTA
>CAXHHE010000033.1:0-15896 GCA_964016365.1 uncultured Bacteriovorax sp.
TGGGCGGAGACTTCCAGGGAATCCTTCAGTGGAGAAACGACGAAGAAAAAAGCCGTGCTAAAAAAATGGGAATTACTGATTTAAATAAAGTTTTCAAACTAGACGACCTTGCTCGTGGAAACGTAATGTTCGTTGCTACTGGGGTGACAACAGGAAACTTCCTTGAAGGTGTAAAATTCAAGTCGTGGGGAGCGATCACTCATTCAATTGTAATGAGATCGAGCTCAGGAACAGTTAGACATATTGAAGCTGAACACCACTTTGATACAAAACCAAGATACTAAAATTTAACCTGACTAATATTTTACGGAGAAAATGTTATGGCAACAGCATCTAGAACGGAAATTGTAGACGTAGACATCAACAAGCTTTACGACGTAATCGTTGATTACGCAAAATACCCGGATTTCGTTGATGGCGTAAGCTCTACAAAAGTTTTAAGCCAAAATGAAACAAGCGCTAAAGTTGAGTACTCTGTAAACTTAATCAAGAGTTTCAAATACACTCTGGCGACAACACAATCTCGCCCGACTAAAGTTTCATGGGTTTTAGAATCAGGTGACCTGTTCAAAAAGAACGACGGTAACTGGACTCTAAAAGATTTGGGCAATGGAAAAACTGAAGTGACTTACAGCCTGGAAGTTGATTTCAAAATGTTTGCTCCAAATGCTATCCTTTCAGCTCTTACTGAGAAGAACCTTCCGGTAATGATGCAGTCATTTTTTAAACGCGCTAAATCTGTCTAAGAGAAGGAGTGGTTATGAGTGAGAAAGATAACAAAGGATCGCCAATTGAAGGAATCATTAAAAAAGTGGTTTCAGTAGGTGTTGGTGCTGCATTCATGACGGAAGAGTCTGTTAAGAAGATTTTAGAAGATCTTCCTCTACCAAAAGAAATTCTCTCGGGCCTGGTTCAAAACGCTAAAGGCGCTAAAGAGGATTTCACCAATGGAATTAGAGAAGAGATTCGAACTTATTTATCTAAAGTCGACGCTTCAAAGATTGCCACAGATATTTTAGACCGCTACGACGTTGAAGTTGAAGCGAAGTTTAAATTCAAAAAGAAAAATGATCAAAACTGATTTAGAACAAAGGCTCCGCTTGTTGAGGGCGGAGCTTGGTTCAAAAAACCTTGTCGCTGTTTCTAAGTATTCACCAATCGAAGATGTGGCCATGGCCTATGAGTTGGGGCAGATTGATTTTGGTGAAAACCGCGTGCAAGACCTGGAAGAAAAAGCAGCAGCTTTTCTTTCTCGAGGGCTTAAAGACGTCCGCTGGCATTTTATCGGAAACCTTCAATCCAACAAAGTTAAAGAGCTCTTAAAAATTCCTCATCTCTACAGCATTCATTCTGTGAGTTCAAAAAAGCTCGTAGAAGAAATCATTAAGAGAGAAGGAGAGTTTAAAGGTGAAGAATTAAAACTTTTTTTCCAGCTCAATACCTCTCATGAAGATGAGAAATCAGGATTTGAAACTGTTGAAGAAATGCTTGAGAGCATGCTGCTATTAAAAAAGCACGGCAATCCAAAACTTGTTATTCATGGACTCATGACTATGGGATCTGTGCGTGCAGAAGACTTCGAAGCGGCCGCTTTAAAGTGCTTTCGCGATTTAAAACACGCCCGCGACCTGGCCCAAAAAGAGCTAGGGCTTTCAGATTTAAAGCTCTCTATGGGAATGAGCCAGGATTATCGAATGGCGCTTAAAGAAGGGGCGGATTACGTTCGAGTGGGCTCGGCCATCTTTAAATAGGCCGATAGTTCTCATGTTTTTGACCTTTTAGCCCCCCAAAACCTATAATATTTTCACTAGTTAAGCACCCTTAACCAAATCCTGATATATCTAAAAATCAGATACAGTAGCTATGGCTTTTCTATGAGGAGAAAACGAGAGGCTTTGCTATAGTGCAAGAAACGAATTTTGAGAGGGATTTATGACAAAGAGAAAAGTACCAGAGCTTAGTCTTTTAAGTTACGTGCATGGAACTCAGGCGGACAAAATTAAGTTTGTCGATGATATCTTCGGCGGTCTTAAAGATTACGGGTTCATTATCTTAAAAGATCACACAGTAGAGCAAAAGAAAATTGACCGTGCTTACGAGCTGGTAAAAGAATTTTTTGATCTTCCTCTTGAAACAAAAATTAAATACAAAGGAAATAACGGCGGGCAACGCGGATACACTCCTTTTAAAACAGAACACGCTAAAGACAACAAGAATCCGGACCTAAAAGAGTTCTGGCACGTTGGACGCGAGTTAGCTGCAACAAGTGCATACAAAGGTGTTTACCCTGAAAATGTCTGGCCGACAGAAGTAGCAGAGCTAAAAAAGACTTTCATCGAGCTTTACGAAGCTATGGATACAACATCAGTCACTCTTCTAGAAGCAATCGGAAAAGGTCTTGATGTTCCAAGTGATTATTTCTCAAACATGATCCACGACGGGAACTCAATCGTTCGTATGATTCACTACCCACCTACAAAAGGTCAGGACACAAAAAATTCAATCAGAGCGGCAGCTCACGAAGATATTAACCTTATCACCATGCTGGTTGGAGCGACTGATTCAGGTCTTCAACTTCTTGAGCGCGATGGAACATGGTTAGACGTAGAGTCTCGCCCAGGTGAAATCGTTGTTGATACAGGGGATATGATGTCGAGAATTACAAACAACGTCCTTCCTTCGACAACTCACAGAGTAATCAACCCATCAGATGACGGGTCTGCAAGATTCTCTATGCCATTCTTCGTTCACCCACACTCGAATGCAATGTTAAAATGCATTCCTTCTTGTGAGAGTGCTGGTGGAAGAACTCCACAGCCAGAGATCACTGCAGGTGATTTCTTAACTCAGAGATTAAGAGAGATCGGACTTATTAAGTAATAAAATGAAGGCCTCGAAAGAGGCCTTTTTTATTTGTTGTTTACTAAATGAAATGCACTCTAAAAATTCAATTAACTTCATAGAATTAAAAGCTCCATAATCTTTTAACATTCCCTCACTAAACTCTTTCTCGAGGGGGAATTATGAAATACATTTCATTTCGTTTAGAAAATAATTCTTATGCAGTATCAATCTTAAAAATCAAAGAAGTGATTGCAGAAAAGAATATTACGATTGTTCCTCTCAATCCAAATCATTTAAGCGGAATAATAAATGTGCGCGGAATAATCATTCCGATTGTTGATCTATGTCTTAAGTTAAACTTAAGAAGTGACGAAACGAATTTCAAGAAGACGATCATCATACTTGAGGTCAAAGACAAACTCATTGGAGTCTTAGTCGATTCTGTCTCTAGTATCCTGGACGCCAAAGCAGATGAGATAAAACCTGTTTCTGAAAATCTCATCTCTGCCAAAAAAAATTACATTGAAGGAGTCATTAGTGAAAACGAAAGACTACACCTACTCATAAATCTCGAAGAGATGTTGGGTAGTGGTGTGCATAATCACGAACTAAAGCTCGTCGCTTAAAAATTCAATAGGGGTTTACAATGAAGAACTGGAGTTTGAATGCCAAGGTTTACTTGGCCATGGGTTTTCTTGTCTTTGGAATCGGGGCCGTTGCTTTTAACGGATTTTATCAGATGAATAGAATCAATAATGTTCTTCAGGACATTAGTATTGTTCAGGTGAATAAGGCCAATAAAACTCAGGCACTACTAGAGAAGTTTTATCTGCAACAAAGTATTGAGAAAAATTACATCGTCAATGTTGAAGAAGGTGCTTTTAAAACGGCCCAGGAGTCCATTGAAAAACGCGATGAAGAAATCAGATCACTTATTAAAGAGGGAAAAGGTGTTTTACACGAAGAAGAATTAAAATCCCTTCTTTCTTTTGAGAAGATTTATGAGGAGTGGTTTGTTTTAGATCAAAAAATTGAAGACCTGGCCCGTGATAAAAAGATCAAAGAGGCAGCCAATTTAATAGAAGAAAATGGACGTACGTTAAGAAAAGAAGCAGAGGCCATTTTAGAAGGACTGAGCACCCAGGTTAAAAAAGATATTGACCAAGAAGCGCTGAGTGCCCAGAAAGATTATGATGAAGCGAAGATATTTTTTGTCGTCTCAAGCTTTCTTACGATTGCGCTTGGGCTTGGAGTGGCGACTTTTATCCTGAAGGCGCTATCAAAATCGATGAACTCTATTATTGAAAACCTTTCAGAGAACTTCCTGCAAGTCACTTCGGCCTCTCAGCAAATTGCAGCGTCCTCAGAAGAGCTTTCAACTGCGGCCACTGAGCAATCTGCTTCACTGGAAGAAACTGCAGCTTCAATTCAGGAAATGAGCACCATGGTACAGAAGAACTCTGACTATGCTAAGCGCGCCAGTCAAATGGCCCTGGACAGCCGTGGAAGTGCTTCTAAAGGTAAAGAAGTTGTCGACAACATGATTATGGCCATTAGTGAGATCAATGAATCGAACACCGATATCATGAAGCAGATCAACCATAGTAATGCTGAGATTTCAAAGATTGTTGAAGTGATTGGTGAGATCACGAAAAAAACTCAGATTATTAACGATATCGTTTTCCAGACGAAGCTTCTGTCATTCAACGCTTCAGTTGAAGCGGCAAGGGCCGGTGAGCACGGGAAAGGGTTTGCGGTTGTGGCGGAAGAAGTTGGAAAGCTTGCTCAGGTTTCAGGGAATGCCTCGCTTGAAATTTCTAAGATGCTTGAAGAAAGTATCCATCAAGTTGAGAGCATTGTGAAAAATACCGCGACTCAAGTTGAAGGGCTTATTGGAAAAGGAAAAGAGAAAATTGAGTCGGGGACGTTGGTTGCTCAGGAATGTGGAAATGTGCTGGAAGAAATCGTTCACAAGGTTTCTGAAGTGACAAACATGACAGATGAAATCGCCGTGGCCTGTGAGGAGCAATCAAGTGGCGTTTTAGAGATCACAAAAGCGATGAATGTCCTGGGTCAGGTGACTCAGACAAATGCGGCCACATCGGCCCAGGCTGCGTCTGCGGCCGAGTCTCTTTCTTATCAGGCGAATTCGCTCAAGGCCGTGGTTGACACTTTGGTTGTGACGGTAAAAGGAACTCAAGAGGAAGATGCCCATAAGGAAGTGGTGAGAGATAACGTCAGGGCCATTAAAAGACCTGAAGTTAAAGCGACTGCTGGCCTTATGAAAAGAGTTTCTGGAGAGTCGTACTCACTTCCAGGAAACAATGACCCAAGATTTGAAGAAGTCTAAAATCTAAGGCCAATAGTGGCCCTGAAATTTAGGATGTTCGTAGTTTGTTCTACGCCGTCTGAGAAGGTTTCTGTAGAGCTCAGTGATTCAACAGATCCTTCGAAGACCATGGCCAGGTTTTTTGAAAAAGGCATCATGTATCCCAAGCGGGCCTCTGGTAAAAGAGTGACACGTCCTGAGCTTTTGTCGTCATCGACAGTGGTTTCGGACTTACCAAGGCCTGCGGCCACAGTGAGATAAAAATTATTTTTGTTATCAGAGAAGGTTACAAAATGATAAGTCGCTGCCACGGTTCCCATGATCCTTTTTGTAGGAATATCCAGTTCAGGGTTGGCAATCCTATAGACTTCATTATCCATTCTTGCGCCAAAACTCATCTCAAATTCAGGCAGGAAGCGGTAGTTGTATTCCAACGTTACGTTGTAGCCCGAGCGGCTCGAATTTTTTTCATCGGCAACAGAAGACGAAGACTGAGTGAGACCTTTGTTGTAGCTGGCCTTAATCGCCCAGTTATTTTGTGCTCTAAATTTTTTGTAAACTTCATTGTAGTTAATGTCGGGTGTAAGGCCAGGATCAGCAGCGATTTCCAGCGCCACGTTTCCGTAGACAGTAGAGTTGGAGCTGACGATATCTTCTCTGTTAAAAGGAATAGTGACCGTGCGATCTACAGGCACCCAAAGAGAAAAATCACGGTTAACTTCAGCGGCCTTACAGACCACGCTGACGTTATCGTTAGCAAAAATGATTTCCTGTCCTTTAATGACTCCATCTTTAATCCCTTTGGCCACCACAAATGACCTGCGGTCTTTAGAGACTGTTTGAATAACGGTCAGTTCTTCTTTGGCGTAAGAATTATTTACGGGAGAAAAAATGAGAATTCCAAACAGAAACAGTAAGGTAGAGTGTTTTTTCATACTTATATTCTACCATGAGGCCCGCCAATAAAAAGACACACTTTTTTTTCCACCCCTTAGCAAAGACCTTGCAGAACACTCGGTTTTTATAGGGAGTTCTCCAATGGGAAAGAAAGGTACCTGACAATGGATGTAGGAGATAAAATAGTAAAGGTCACATCATATTTTTCGATAAGTAGTTGAGGAGTTACGACTAGATGCTACTGAATAAGAGTTTGATCAACACTTTAAAGCTCGCCACATTAATGCTTGTGGTGTCTGCCTGTGTGCCTAAGGCCACGGAGAAAAAAGCTGTGTGTGGAGAGAACGAAGCGTTTAGTACGGTGACGAGAAGTTGTTATAGTATTGAGGAGCAAAGATATAAGCCTGTAGGGACGAAGTCTTCTGACACTCTGGCCGAGGAAACTCCAAAAACAATCACCCTGACCTATACAGATGCCAATAAAGACCAGGCCATCTCTTGTAAGGTGTCTGCGATCTCATCAAATGTGGAAGCGATTTCGCCGCTTCTTTTAAATAATGGCCTAACAAATAAAGCTGCCGATGTTTATTCGGCCTTCTATAATTTAGCTAACAGCATTCCTGTTCCAGATACAGCAACTGCCGCTACTTATAGAACAAATATGCTGGATGCTTTAACGATCATGAGAACTAGCTTCTCTCAAGCGAGTATTGATAGTGCCATGACCGTGTTCTTGTCATACGCTACAAACCTTCTAACTCTAGCGACTAACCATCCAGGTGAAGCCAATGTTCAGAACTTTTATGCTTTAGGGCAAACAATGCTTCAGGAGTTCGCTCCTTTTAAGACTCAGGTTAACAACCGTTGTGAGTGTTCGGCTGGAGTTTGTACAACAACTATTTCGCCAAAACTTCATAAGTCGGGCAGTGCTGGTTTCTCATACACGATTACTGATGTGGATGGGGAGAGTGCGATTAAGGCCGTTTCTTTGACGATTACGCCAATGTCGACGGCGAGCACTCACTTACAACCGGTGGCTAAGTCGCTTAACGTGACAGGAGCTGAGAGTAATACATCAACAGCGACAGGTATTAATTTTACGATTCCTGCTGCTGGGGACATCAATTCAACAGCATCTGCAAATTTTCAATATACTTTTGTTTCGGCCTCAAAAGGGACAGTGACAAACTGTATGAACCTTGCAGGTTCAACGACTGGTAAATATGATACGACTTGTACTTATACACCAACAGATGGGGATGCGTATACGACGTCAAGTCCAGCGGCAGCTACAGTTTCAATCCCGAATGCAGGACCTAACCCTGCAGTATTTACTGCCGTAGCGAATGGTTCTTATGCAAATAATAAAATCTCTATTGAGTATGTTGACCTACAAGATAGCAATTCACCTTTTAGTAGATCTCAAGCATTTGGTTTAGTTTCCTCATATCAAGATAGCTTTGTAAGAGTTAATGGGGACGCCATTACTGTTTATATAAACCTTGGAATCACTTCAACTCTAAAAGTTGTTGAGCTAATCAACAATCATCCACAGGCCAATAAATTGGTCGTGGCAAGTGGTGGATCAGCTAGTAATAATGCGACACCAACATCAGGGGCCGTTTATTTAACTGGTGGTGTAGATGCTTTTGACACTATCACTTATAGAGTAAGTAATGGGATTTCTAGTTCTACAAATACGGGAACGATTCAGGTTAATGTGACTTCGACGAATGATCTTCCGATGATCGCCAGAGATTATTTAGGATCGCCGTATTCACATACAGAAATTTTTAATGAAGAGACAGTTGGACACTCGATCATCGTATCATTTAAAGATGTAGACAGTTATGCATCTCCAATGACAATCAGTGCGGTAGTTAACGAAACTCTTTTAGCTTCGACAACATGTCCTGCAATGACGACTGCAGATATGCCTTTTATTTCTCCAAATTCGAAAGTCCATGCCAACGTTCCAGCGCCAGCTGTTGCAACTTGTGCGGCCGATGGAACATGTACTGCGACAATTACTGTAGATGCAGATTTAGATTTCTATGGTGATGTATGCCTTTATTACTCAGTGGCAGATTCTTTAGGAGCTTCATCAGTTAATGCCCAGGGAGTTAAGCTCTCGATCACAGGTGTTAACGATGCTCCATTATTAAGTAACGCTGCACTTGCGCTCAATAGTCCATCTGATACAGTTGTGACTCCTCTTTCGGCCATGAGTATTGATGAAGACTTAGCAGGGGCATCGGTTAGTTACAAAAATATTTATGTAAGACCAAGCGGTAGTTCATATGAAGCATCACAACTAACGACAGTGTCTCTATCGAGTTCAGCTCCGACTTTAATTCCAAACGTGGCCTGTTTAAACTATAGGCCAGGTACAGCGACACCTGTAGGAAGTGTTGTACCAAGTGGAGTAGGAGCGCTTTATTTCGATATCACAAATCTTCGTTGTTACATTGCAACTGGAACAGGAACTTCGAATTGGAAACTATATCCATCATTAACGGCTTATCCGGCAAACTGTAATATTGATGTTACAGATTCAACCTCATACGGTACAGTCGCACCAACAGGTACGCCTTCTGCCGCTAACAAATACTATCTCAATACATCAAACAATAAATGTTATAAGTCATCCGCAACAAGCTGGGCACTAGATCCAGCGATGACGAATTATAAAATCTCTTATATCCCGGCAACTGATAAGTCGGGTTCATCGACAATTACTGTAACTGTTCAAGATAATGGTGGAGCAACAGCTCCAAGTATCGATACAACGACAGGCACATTTGTTTTAACGGTTAATTCAGTTGATGACCCTCCAGTTTTCCGCTCATTCTTTACTTCAATTCAGACAAACGAAGGCGGGGACGTTCAAACGGAAGGCTTCCTTGTTGATGAGGATGATGGTGCCACTACAGATGAAGACCTGCAGCCGATGAGCGTTTCTGCTATTACAACAGACAATGCCAGCGTCCTGCCAGTTTCTTCTATTAGCATTTTTTATGATTTAAATGATAACGGTGTTGAAGATGCTGGTGAGTCTCGTGCCATTGGCGCTATGCTTGAAGCATCAGCAGCTGATGATGCTAGTTTACATAAAGTTTATCTAAAACTAGATCCTGTTGATGGGGTTTCTGGAAATGCGAACATTAGTGTAACAATTAGTGATGGAACAAGCGCAGTGACGAAAAGCTTCGCCTTTATTGTTCACCCGATCGCAGCCCTTCATGGTGGATGGAACAATATTTCATCTGTCGGTTTAAAAACAAATAAATCAGGTGCGCCTGTCGCGGCTACGGATATTTCTTGTGGCTACAACGTGACGACTGATAAAAATAATTGTAGTTCAAGCAACGTACTTAAAGATTGTAAAGGGACAACAAGCCCGAACGGATCTATTGTTCCAAGTGCTAAGAATACAATTTACTGGGATGAAACTAATCTTCGTTGCTATAGAAGTACTGGGGCCACAGAGTTTACTTGGGTAGACCATAACACTTCTTGCCCGATTACAAAGGCGATTGCAGTGACAACCGTAGATGTTGCGATTACTTCATCGGGAACGGTTTTAGATGTTGTATCTACTGCTGGATTCCCGGAAGCTGGAACTATTACAGTTGATACAGAGCAGATGACTTACACTGCGAAAACTTCGACATCATTTACAGGTTTAGTTCGCGCTGCTAATGCGACAACTGCAGCAGCTCACTCTATTGGAGCGAAAATTACTGCTAAAGATGCAGCCCCATTTATTAAAGACCTTGCAGCTGACCCCGCACCAACTCCAACAGCGGCAAATCAGTTCTATTACACAGTAGAAGATAAAACATGCCGTCAGAGTGTTTACAGTGGAACGAATCTTGTTTGGGATTCAACGCTGTATCAGCCATCTAAAGTTACTTTAGCATGGAAGCCTTTTACGGTTGTTGGTTCAGGCCCTGAAAGCGGTGTTCAGATTGCGGGGTGGAACGTTTATCGCCGTGAGCACGGTACAGATTTTAATTTTAAAGGTGGACACCTCAAAAATACAAGTTCGACATCAGTATTTACTATTGCTGATCCAAGTGTAAGAACTTTTACTGATACAACAGCGGTTGCGGGGAAAGTGTATTTCTACGTTGTCCGTCCGGTCGAAAATAGAAGAAACTTCCCGACATATACGCCAGAAATCTTTTCTGAAGTGCGTGTAATGGCAGCACCTAGCAATTATGCTTTTGTTCACCGTTGGATTGTAAACCAGGAAATTTGTAATGGAATGAACATTACAACATCAACTAGTCCTAACTATGTGGACACATCTAACAATTTCCGTTGTCCTTATATCGGGCCAGGTACGTCATCAGGTTATTACGATTACGGAAGAGACTTGCTTGTTGATACTCAAGAATTAGGATGTCCGTATGCAGCTGCCCCGGCCTGTACAGCTAACGGATGTGTTGGCATTGGAGCTCCTACTTACAATGCAGCAGCTGTAGGGCATGTTGTCCCGGCCAATGGACTTTATTATGACCGCGGAACAGGAACATGTTACCGCAATGCTGGCGGTACAACATGGGAAACAGTTGAAGCAACAGCAGTGGCCAGCATTGCAAACATTTTAAACTCAGCTTTAAATGCTCCTCTGGTTAACGTGACTCAAGCAAAAGCAGCGGCTATTTGTTCAGCAAGAACGGCTCCTACTGTACCAACAGTTAAAAATGCAGCAAATGCAACCGTTCCAGGAATGACTTTTGGAGCTGTCTCACTTCCAGATAAAAAAGATTATATGGGGTATGCTTCTCATAAACTAAATATCACCGATCCTGAAATTACAGAAATGGAACAAGGGTTCTCGCTAAACGTAACATCTCGTTGTAACGGAAGTGCTGCGAGTGGATTGGAGACGGCCTACACTGATTCGGCCATTCCATCGACAAGTTTTATCTACTCACTTCCAGGGACAGCTTCATCTGGAATCAAGTCGCTTTATACTGGATCAATTGCGTGGGCAAGCAGTAAAGGAACTGAAGCTTGTGTGTCTCGTTTTGGGATTCAGGATTTATACGGAAACGTAGCGGAATGGACAAAAGATCAGATGGATTGTTCTTCTCCTTATGTTTGTACTCCGGTCTCTGGTTCATCATACGAAGCTTATGACTTTGATGTGGCGGGAACTCCATATGCCTTGGATTTAAAATCTGGTCCATACAACGATGCTGACGGAAGTGGAACGACTGCTGGAACAGATGCATGGTTAACTCAATGGACATTCTCTGATCAACTTTTCGGAGCGACAAAATTCTCATTCCCATTGGCCCTTCCAATCAATGGTGACATTGACAGTATGACGGCCTATGAAGACTCAGCGGCATTACCGTGGATCTTGAATATCGGACCTTCTTCAGGAATCACGACTAACAAGCTTCACGAAGATGGTATCATCATTAATGGAGCTGCTGTTAATCTCGGAGCTACACATATCGGTTCATTCGCTGTAGGTGGTAGCTACCGTTCAGGAAATCTTTCTGGACGATTTACTTCAGAGCTTGTCCCTGAGGCCGATAAACGCCCAGACATCGGTATGCGCTGTATTATCCCTGTAAGCGGATATGCTTCGGACGCTAAACATACATACCCTTATTAGGCATTGTCTCCCCATTTTTTCTTCGCTAAACTATCCTTGTTAAAACACAAGGACGTTTTTAATGTTTCAAAGCTTAGGTCTTCTGGTTATCTCAAACCTTTTTATGACATTTGCCTGGTATGGGCATTTAAAACACAATCAACACTCAAAGCTCTGGATGGTTGTTCTCATCTCATGGGGAATTGCTTTCTTTGAGTACTGCTTCCAGGTTCCGGCCAACAGGATCGGAATTCAGCACATGAACATCGCTCAGCTTAAAGTGGCTCAAGAAGTTATTACGATGACTGTCTTCGGCCTTTTTGCGGTTTTATACATGAAAGTTCCTCTGACAAAAAACTTCCTCTACGCCAGCCTTTGTCTGGTGATGGCGGCGTTTTTTATGTTCAGAGACAGAGTTTAAAAGAGGGAAGAGATGGGAAAAATTATTAGTTTCATCAATCAAAAAGGTGGCGTTGGAAAAACGACAATGGCCTTTAACACTGCTTTTGCTCTGGCGCAAAAAGGGAAGAAAGTCCTGGCGATTGATCTCGATCCACAGGCCAATCTCACTCTTTTATTTGAAGCAAAAAATAATTACAACCTTCACCATCTTTTAATCAACTCGATTAAAGAACTAAAGATGATTCACGTTCCGGCGATGCTTTCGGAAATTCTTCATTACTCTAAAGGCAATGCGGTTGTGGATTTGATTCCTGGAGGCCAGGAGCTTTCTGGATTTGATTTAACGGTGGCAGGGATCAATGCCCCAAGACAGCTGATCCTGAGAAAATTTTTAGAGATCAACACACTTAAAGACCGTTACGACTATATCGTGATTGATTGCCCACCGACACTTGGACTTTTAGTGATCAACGCTCTTTGTGCCAGCGACGGAGTCATCATTCCATTTAAGGCAGACGACTTTTCACAAAAAGGTTTGGAGCATTTTTATCAAGTATTGTCCGACATCTCTGATATGGGAATTGTAAAATCTCCGGATATCGTCCTTCATGTGCCTAATTTAGTTGATCTAAGAAGAAAACAAGAGAATGATGATTTGACAAAAATTATTGAGACCGTGGATCAGGAGATTGGTGAGGGGAAAGTCTTCTCTCCTTTTTTAAATAAAGCAGGTCTTGTAAAATCATTATCAGGAAGAAAATCCGTTTTTGATTTTAAGGGGCAGGAGTTCACTGAGCTTCGCGAGAAGTTCACGGGAATTGCCGAAAAGATCGAGGAGTGGGCCAATGTCAGACAACAGTAAAAAAAGTTCTAATCCACTATACGTTGTCAGCAACAATGGAGTTGACGTGGAAGCAGCTAACAGCATTTTAGACCTGATCTTAAAGAAGACTGGTCTCGATCAATTAATTCCCATCCTAGAGAGCATTATGCAGATGTTTTTATCTCAGGTGACGTCGTACCCGATGTTTCTTGAAGTGAAAAAAATCTTTGATGCGATTTTTGAAAAAGCTATCGAGCTGATGTTTCAAGCTCAGCAGTTGATGCAAAAAAAGAAAGCTTAAGGTTTAGCCTAAGGTTTATAAGTACAGCGGAACCCAAACTGCTCATACGCCAGTGATGGGTCGTAAAAACTTAAATTGAAAATCCCACCCACACCGCCATTGTACCAGGCCCCGCCTCTCATGACGGCTTCTCTGTCTGTTAATGAGCCGGGGTTGTAGGAACCAACATTATTTCCATAATTATAAGTTGAGTGGGCCGAGAAGGCCGTGTTGATGTTGATGACATCGCTTGAGCTGATTTTGGTGTCGAGTTCAGAATAATCTCGCCAGTAATCGACTGTGTCGCCAAACTTATAGGCCTTATCACAGCTTGTCCCATTACAAGTCACACTCCAGTCTACCCATTCTTCAACGTTTCCTGAAATATCCCAGATGTCTTCACCGGTAGAGAGTCTGTGAGTTCTCTTGTGAACAAAACTTCCTGCACCGGCGCAAGTATTGGCGCCTGTATTATAAAGACAGTTGGCCGCACTTGATGGGGCCGTGGTGTTGTTGTCAAAACCATCAGACCAGTTGCTGGCACTCCATCCGCGGTTTAAATAATCTGTTCCTTTTACACCGTTAAGCCAGTTGCTATTTTGGTCTTCAATGTTTCTGGCCACTGCTTGCCATTCAGGATTAGATATTAGACCGTAACCACTTCCAAGAGCGGCACAGGCCGTGCGAGCATTGACTTGAGAAATATAATTCCAGGCCGCACCGGCGCTTCCTGAAAAAGGTTTGTTGTTATAAAAACGCGCTTCGTATTTCATAACACAAAAATCCGCAGAGACACCAACGGCGTTGTCCGCAGGGACTTGTAGAAAATCACCAAAGGTCTGCGGGCATGTTCTGGTGAAAGTCGCTGTCGCTGTCGCTGTTGAGCAAGTTGATAAGTTCCCCAAAGAGTTTTCAATTTGAACTGCAAAAGTAGCAAGACCCAAGGGAAGATTGCTTGAGACTAAATCAATGCTTGATGAAGTGGCCGTGCCTGTGGCGACTTCATCTGTGCATGAAGAATCAGAAAAGAGGTGAACGATCTCGCCTGATTTAATACCAGCAACTCTGATTGTTGCTGTACTCGCCGAACTCGAAGCGGCACCTGGTGCAATTCTCGTTAGAGAGCTTGGACCTGAGCTTTGAGTGTCAAGAGTTGCTGATTGATTGTTAGTGTTGGCATCACTAGTCCCAACATTCGTGCGAAGACGTATGCGGTATGAATAGGTGTTACCTGGAGTGAGTCCACTAATTGTTGTCGTATTAGAGGCCTGGCCCACAACTGTAAGTTTTAATACCGGAAGACCTGCTACGATGTCGTAAACATCATAGGCAATAGCATTGGCATGCGCCGTCCAGTTTAAAGTCACTGTGGAATCGGTGTGAGTAAGAGAAGTGATTCCGGCAAAAACTAAAGATGAATCGACTCCATTAGTGGTAGTGCCACCAGAAGTTCCGTCGTCGGTCTTTGCATCGGATTCAACTGGCTTGCGGTCAATTTTGATAGGGTTTTCCACACAGCTTGAAACAAGCAGTATAGTGGAAAGAAAAAATAGACGTGTGGCCGTTTTGATTCCCATAGTGATGGTACTTTATCGGCAAAGTAAGAGTTTACTTAATAAATAAGAAATAACGACTGTCTAAAGTTTAGACAGTTGGCCGTTGGGATTAGTTACATTATCTCGCTCTGATTCGGCGAGGTTTAACAGATGTCTCAGGAGCTTTTTTGGCCTCTAAAACAGGTTTTAGGGTCTCTTTTTGAATTCCGGCCTGTCCAGTAGAGACGTCGTCGCTAATCAGGTCGCCCTCGCTTAGAACGCCCGTCACGGCATCAACGTTTCTCATTTGGAGCTCTTCAACTTTTAGCTGATTGGTCTCCAGGGCGCGGAGTTCGGCCTCAAAATCCGGGTATGGCGCTTCTGAAGCGATGGCCCCGAATGAGAAAATGAATGTTAAAAAGAGTCTTTTCTTTAACATACAATTATTTTTTCACACATTTGGATTTTTTAAAAGGGCCAATGGAAATCATTCATGCTAATTAATTATTCATGAGTTATCCACAAGACCAGAGCAGCGAAAAAGACCTGCTTTTATCATCGTATCACTACGATCTACCTCCTGAGTTGATCGCCCAAAGACCAGTTGATGGTGTCAACCGCCACCAATCGCGTCTTATGGTCTACAATCAAAAGACAGACACGGTTACTCATGATTATTTTTATAATCTTCCCAACTACCTTCCGGCCGATTCACTGATTGTGTTTAATCAGTCCAAAGTTTTTCCATCGAGACTTTTGGGAAATAAAAAAAGCGGCGGCAAGGCCGAGCTTTTTTTCCTTTCACATGAGACTAATCAAAACGGAAGTTACCCGGCGCTGATTAAAACCAGATCAAAAAAGAATATCGGAGATGAATACACTTTTGCAGCGGACATGAAAGTGTCTGTGGCCGACATTTTTTCCGATGGAACTTTTGGTGTAAAGGTAAGTCTGCCAGCAGGATTTAAAAATCTTCTGGATTATCTTGAGGCCCACGCTCTTATTCCTATTCCTCCTTACATCAGAAAAGGAGAAAGTGATGAGGAAGATAAAAAAAATTATCAGACAGTGTATTCAAAACACACAGGATCTGTTGCGGCCCCTACAGCAGGATTGCATTTCACCTGTCTCTTATACACATCTGACGCTGCCGACGAAGGCTTCTGTGT
>CAXHHE010000034.1:0-15751 GCA_964016365.1 uncultured Bacteriovorax sp.
AGATAACTGAGCGTCTCGTGGGCTCGGAGATGTGTATAAGAGACAGGTCTCTTACCTTCAAACTTGGTAGCAGACACACTGTGAGGAGCTTGCCAGTACTCACCCAAAAAATGCTTCGCCAATTTTTCTTCAAGTGCTTCTTTGGCCATTTTTTGAAATTCATCAGCAATATGCTTTTTTACATTCACTAGCGCCGTCAGGTCCCCTGTATCCGTTTTCCCGCCGAAAATTCCGACAGCACGGTAGGTTTTAGGAAGCAGCTCATGAATGTAATCATTGAGCCTCTGGGCCCCTTGAACGCCAATTAAAAGCACTCCTTCAGCAAAAGGATCCAAGGTCCCGAAGTGCCCGATCTTTCCGAAATCGTATCCTAAATTTTTTTTGAAATGATGAACGATAGAAAAAGAAGAAGGTCCCACCGGCTTGTAGACATTAAAGACAAGTGGGATTTTCTGATAATCTGTTTTCACTAGGATTTTATTCGTCTGAGTCGTCTTGTTCTTTTTTTAGAAGATCCATGATCTTCTTTTCTTCTTCAAACTGATTGTCGTAGACGAATGTAATGGCGGGAACGTGTCTGACTTCTAAAAGTTTTGCCAGCTCACTTCTGATTCTTCCAGTCGCCGACTCCAGGGCCTTTTTTGCGTCTCCGCGAGTCCCTGAATCGTAAGTGTCCCATGAAACAGTTGCATAACCGTAATCAGGAGAGAGTTCGACTTTTGTCACTGACACTCGCTGCAAGCGGGCGTCGTTTGTTCCACTACGTAGAAGGCCGTTGATTTCATTCAACAGCCTTTCTTCGTATTTTTCTTTTTTAAAATTGTTCGTTTTCTTTGCCATAATTACTACAGTACAGGTTGAGCCGCTTTAGATCCAGACTGAGACATCCCAGCGCTGTCTTCAAGTGTTCTTTTCTTTTGCACCATCATATAGGCCTCGAAAATATCACCTTGTTTAATGTCAGCGTATCCTTCAAGTGAGATACCACACTCGTAACCGTTCTTAACTTCCTTAACATCGTCTTTGAAACGTTTAAGAGAAGAAAGTTTCCCGTCGTGCATGATTTTCCCGTTTCTAAGAAGACGGATACCACACCCCTGAGCAATCTTGCCGTCAATAACGTAAGATCCGGCAATAACACCAGCTTTTGGAATGTTGAAGACTTCGCGAACTTCTGCGCGACCAATGAACTCTTCCACGAACTCAGGGTCAAGAAGACCTTCAAGAGCAAGCTTAACGTCATTGATTAGCTCATAAATGATCGAGTAGTTCTTAATATCGACACCTTTGTCTTCAGCTAATTTACGAGCTGAAGTTACTGGTCTCATGTTAAATCCGATCAAGAATCCAGCTGCTGTACTTGCCATCTGAACGTCAGAGTCCGTAATCGGTCCAACCCCACCAGCAATAACTTTAACTGTAACTTCTGCGTTTCCAAGAGACTCAACGGCAGACTTAATCGCCTCGTATGACCCTTGAACGTCAGAACGGATAATAAGGTTAAGAACTTTTTGCTCTTCACCTTCTTTAGAAGCACTCGAGAAGAAATCTTCCAGAGACACTTTTTTCTTTTCCGGAGTGGCCTGAAGAAGCTTTCTTTCGTTTACACGGTTTTCAGCAATCTTCTTAGCTTCTCTTTCGTTTTTAACGATGTTTAAGCGATCCCCTGGGGCCGGAGCTTCTTCAAGTCCCAGAACCTGAACCGGAGTCGAAGGTCCTGCTGATTGAAGCTGAGCACCTGCATGATCGTTAAGCGATCTTGCACGTCCATAAGTTTCACCAACAACGATATAGTCACCTTTATTCAGAGTTCCTGTTTGAACCAGAAGGGTTGCCATTGGCCCTCTTCCTTGTTCAATCTTCGACTCGATAACCACACCTTCAACAGCTCCTTTTGGATCTGCACGAAGATCTAAGATCTCCGCTTGAAGAAGGATGGCCTCAAGAAGGTCGTCGATCCCTTGAGATTTAAGTGCTGATACGTGAACGTATTGAGTTGTCCCCCCCCAGTCTTCTGGAAGAAGGTTGAACTCTGTCAGCTCTTGTTTAATTCTATCTGGGTTTACACCCGGCTTATCCATCTTGTTAACTGCGATAATGATTGGAACACCAGCGTTCTCACAGAACTTGATTGATTCTTTTGTCTGAGGCATTACCCCGTCATCTGCGGCAACAACAAGGACTACGATGTCCGTTGCATTGGCCCCACGCTGTCTCATGGCCCCGAAAGCCGCGTGACCAGGAGTATCCAGGAAAGTAATCGTTTTTCCGCCGTCAACTTTAACAGTGTAAGCTCCGATGTGCTGAGTGATACCACCCGCTTCACCTGCTGCTACTTTGTCTTTTCTGATTGTATCAAGAAGAGTTGTCTTCCCGTGGTCAACGTGACCCATGATCGCAACAACTGGTGGGCGAACCGGGAACTTGCTCTTTTGGTCTTCTGAAATGGCCGCTTTCCCGATGATTTTCTCTTCGTTGAAAGCTTTATCTTCAACTCTGTAGCTATAAAGGGCCGCGATTTCCGCAGCTAGCTTTGGCCCTACGTAGTCTGTTTCTTTAACCAGAAGGTTTAATTTTAAACATTCATCAAGAAGGTCTTTAAACTTCACGCTCAGCTTGTGTGCAAGATCACCAAGGACAACACCTTTATGAATCTGAACAACACGTTTAGAATCTTTTACTTCAGTAATTTCTGTTTGCTGAGTTGGCCCCACGTAATCTCTCTTTCTCAAAATTTGAGTGTAAATCGGGCGACCGGTTCCACTTAAAGCTGTGTATGATTTAAGTTCTTCTTCCGCACGAGACATAGTCAGCGCTTGCGCCTTGCTCGCAATTGCTTTCTTCCCACTCATCATTGAAGCGAGACCGCCCATGCGTTTTTTGTTTTCTTCTTCTTTTTTATTATCGTCGTCATCGCCTTCAGCACCTGGAGCTGTAAAGCTCTTAGCTGCCGCTGCTGCTGCCTGGGCCTTAGCTGCCGCAAGTCTAGCTGCCTCTTCTTTCTCCTGCTTCTCTTTGAAGTTAGGATCTTTAGAAGGTGTATAAACCGGAGTAAAGCGGTGTACGCGATCGACACTTGAAGTCGCTTGAGCTTTTTTCTCTTCTCTTTGCGCTTCTTTATGAGCTTCTCTGTCAGCTGCTTTTCTTGTGATAACACCCGCTTCATTAGGAGTGTCTTTCTTCACTGGTTTTGAAACCACGCGAAGACCACCAGTGGCCTGCTCAGTTAACTCTTCAGTATCTGCACTAAGTGTTTCAACTTCAGCTTCTGGAGCTTCTACTTCAACAGCTTCGTGAGCCACTTCTCTTGCACTTTCTTCTTCGTCCTGTGCATCCATTTGCATTGTTTCTGATTCATCTAATTCAGACTCATCAGTTTTGCGGCGGATAACAGTCGCTTTCTTTTTTACAGTCGAAGCTTTCTTCGTTGTTTTCTTCTCAGTTTCTTCTCCTTCCGAAGTGTCTGCTGCTGCTCGAACAACGGTTTTCTTTTCTACTGTCTTTGCTGCTGCGGCAGGGGCCTTTTTGCGCACGACTTTTTTCTTGGCAGTCGTGTCTTCTTTGACTTCCTCTTCCTTTTTTACAGCGGCAAGATAACCTTCGACATCAGCGTCAGATAGTTCAGTCATATGGTTTCTGACTGCGAACCCTTTCGCTTTTAGCGCTTCGACGAGGTCGAGTGGCGCCATATCTAATTCTTTTGCCAGTTCAAAAACTTTTCTAGGCATTATTAACTCCGTTTACATTCTTAACTTACTTCAGTTTGAAAGCTGCTAGTTCTTCTCTTAAGCGTCTTTCAGCTTCAGAGAACTTATCTTTGCCATCAGCTGATACTTCCTTATGCTTATCAAGAAGACCTTTATATGCTGGAACAGCTGAAGCTGAAATTAATTCCTCTTCATCGTCCTCAAGGCTGATAGTTCCTTTTTCAATAGCATCATGTGTATCTTTTAGGATTTGCTTAGCATCTGCTTCGTTTCCGCTTAGGATTCCAGCCAGAGTCTCTGCATCCATTGCTGAAAGATCAGCAATCGACATGATTCCATTTTGAACCATCATTTGAGCGCGGGCGTCTGAAACAGAAACAATCTGCATAAGACTTTCAACAGCTTTTTTAATTTTCTCTTGAAGTTTAGTTTTAGAAATAATGTTGATTTTATACCCAGTTAACATCGCCGCCAGACGAACGTTTTGTCCACGTCTTCCGATTGCCAGTGATAATTGGTCTTCTTCAACAACTACGTCCATTGAGTAGTTAGCGTGGTCAACCTGGATGTTTGAAATTTCTGAAGGCGCTAGAGCAGCTCTAGCAAATGTTTCAATATCCGAGTTCCAACGAACGATATCGATTTTTTCACCTTGAAGTTCGTTTACAACGTTTTGTACACGAGACCCTTTCATACCAACACAAGCTCCAACCGGATCGATTTCTCTGTCCGCTGTGAACACGGCGATCTTTGCACGTTGTCCTGGCTCTCTTGCTGCTGATTTAATTTCGATGTTTCCATCCAGAATTTCTGGAACTTCAACTTCAAATAGTTTTACTAGGTACATTGGTGATGTACGAGAAAGACGGATTTCCGGCCCTCTGTTTGTCATTACTACTTCTGATAAGTAAGCCTGGATTCTATCCCCAGTTTTGAAGTTTTCACCAGGAATGATTTCTTTTCTTGAAAGAATTGCATCAGATTTTCCAAGGTCAACGATAACGTTTCCTCTTTCATATCTTCTTGCGATACCAGTAACCAGTTCACCTTCTCTGTGTTTGAAATCAGAGAATAGGATTTCTCTTTCAGCATCTCTTACTTTTTGGAAGATGATCTGACGAGCTGTCTGAACGTCAACGCGTGTGAAGTTAGGGTTTTCAATTCTGATCCCTAATTGGTCACCAACTTCTACTTCGCTGTCTAAATTCTTAGCGTCTTTTAAAGTGATTTCGATAATTGGATCTTTTACAGATTCAACTACGTTTTTGTATTGATAGATTTCAATTTCATCGTCTGCGTCGTTATAACGAGTTTCGTATTCACCTTGAATTCCAAATTTCTTTCTAGCTGTTACTAAGAAAGCCTGCTCAATAGCACGCACTACAACGCGCTTATCGATTCCGCGGTCCTTTCCTAGAGTTTCAATCATTCTACCTAATTCTGAAAAATTCATCTGAACCTTCCCTTTTACCTTATTGTTCTTAGTTAACGTTTATATTCTTTGTTTTATTCGTCTTCGCCATCAAACTCATCTTCTGTTTCCAGTTCAGAGTCCACTTCGGCGTCTTTTGTATTTCTAATTTTATTGATGTCGGTTTCTAAGTTTGCCCTTTTGATTTGCTCATATGGCACTTCCACTTTTACGCCTTTGGCATCAATCACTATCCCCTCATCACTCGCGCTCACCAGGTTGACTTTTAGCCTCAGGTTGTTGCGAAGAGCTTTAGGGAAATCCGGGTATTTTTCTTCGTCGATTTTTTTCACCAGGTTAAGCATGATGTCTTCACCGACAACACTCTTAAAATGCTTAGCTGTTGTTAAAATTCTATAAAGACCTGGAGAAGAGACTTCTAATGTAAAATTATCCGGGATCCACGTTTCAGTTTCCATGTACGGATTAAATCCGCGGTCCACTCTTACGCAATCATCAAGGACAGCTGTATTTGTTTTTGGATCGACGATGTAGACAACTAAATTGCCTGAAGTTGGATTCCACTCCATCTCGTACAATTCAAGATTGCAATCGCTAACGATTTTTTGAGTTAACTCAAAAAGTTTTAATTCCATTCCCTGGCGTGGGCCTTTGAGAACCATCTTTTTATCCCATTAATAAAAAAAAAGGGCGGAATTAAAAAATCCACCCTTACTATATTCGGTACATTTAATACTCGTATTTCGGAGGTAATGATTAGAAGAGTTGGGTCCAAGAAATTCTTGAAATAACCCCAAATAAAAATCATTACCCGATGACTATAGCAAAAATTCTTTCAAATGCAAACATTTAGCCTCTGCAGAGATCACTAAACACTAAGAGTCATAATCAAGGCCGTGGCCCCGTTGCTATAGAAATGCTTTTTCTTATGAATGATTTTAAAGCCCGCTGTTTGATAAAGGCGAATGGCCGAATCGTTGTTTTCTTCGACTTCAAGGAAAAATGTTTTTACACCCTGTCTCTTCAATATTTCAAGGGCTTCACTTAAAATTGCCCTCCCTAAACCTGTGCCTCTTTTGTCTGGATTGATGAGGATTTTAAGCAAATGAGCAAAGGAATCTGCGCCATTGATATCAAATAAAGCAAACCCATCATCGCCCAGAAGAATAAATCTCTCACTCGCCGAGTCAAAAACCTGTTCCCACGACTTCTCATCCCATGGAGTTGGGAAAAAGCGCAGATCGTAGTCCTTTAAAAACGACAAAGCCTCTGGTGTTAAGGCAGAGGCTTTGTCGATAATAATAAATTTAGTCATCACTAAAGATTAAACAGGAGAACTCAAATCAACGTTACCGATTGAGCGCTCAGAGTTTGTCTTCACTTCCATATGGAAGCGGATTTTTGCCAATGGATTAAACGTGTAACCGTCTTTTCCACGGATGATGTATTTGCGTTTTGAGTCTGCATCCGTTGGCTCGATTAACTTTCTTAAACGAGACACAGAAGTATAGATTAGCTTATCGTGGATTAACGGGTTGTATTCGTCTTTCCAAATCATCTTCGCCAGTTGCTCCTTGTCGAAGTAAGTTCCTGGGTTTTTAGAAAGAAGGAAAAGGATTTCAAGTAGAACAAATCTGTGCTTGAAATCGATTGTTCCCAATGATCTCTCAACAATTTTTCTATTTGTTCTATCAAGGTAAAGGTCAACAGTTGAGTCGTTTACATCGTCAATTTCAGCTTCAATAAGATGATTTAGACGTCTAAAAATAGTTGTATCGATAGACTCCTGCGCCAGGTGGAACATGCTTAGGGCCTCATCAAAGTTTCCAGCTTTTTTTAGAGCTGTTGCTTTACCAAACAGGATGTACCCGTATAGGTTCCAGCATTTTTTTGATTGAAGGTATTCGTTTGCCAGCTTGTAGTAGTTAAGCGCTTTATCGTTTTCATTCATTTCGATGAAGATCTTCGCATAATACGTGTACATCGCTCCTGAAAGGTAGAACTTCTTAATAATCTTTAACAGGTCATTAAGCTGGTCTAAGTATCTTAAAGAAAGCTCTAAATCTTTTCTGTAGAATGCGTTTGTCGCTAGAGACAGAAGGCATTTAGAAAGAAGCTCCGGCTCATTTTCTTCGTTTGATTTTTTATAAGCTAATTCAAAGTTTGTCTTAGCTTCTTCAAAGTTACCGCTGTAGTTTTTTACAACCCCTAGATTGTAGAAAAATTCAGATGTTAGTGTCGGAAGAGCACGTGAAAGAGCATCCATTAGCTTTTCACTTTCCCCAATGTATTTTTGTGCTTTTGTATCCTCTAGCTTCTCTGAAGCTATACGGATTAGGAAACCGTATGTCTTAAGAACTGAGAATCCATCTTTAATAGGATCGGCAAATGTAAGAGCTTTGACGAAAGACTCTTCTGCTCCGATTAAATCTGCCTTGTCATAATAGACTTTACCAAGCTGATAATATGACCTTGCCACTTCGGTCTTTGTCACGATTCCTTCTAACTTAACCTCTTCTTCTAAAAGGCCAATATAAGGCGTGATTTCATTAGGGTTTGATCCAATAGATAAACCTAAATCTTGACTTGTAACCATGGCATTTCTCCATATTAGTGAACGAGCTTTTTACCCTCTTTTATGTTTGGGCCCAAAGGTCATATCACGCGATTCTTACAGCGTCAAAAGCCCATTGTAAGATTTTTTCGGATGTAAGATTCAAGTCGTTGATTTGGCGAAGAGAGGGCGGTAGAATAACTGTGTAAAAAAGTAACTAAATCCCCTTTATTCGGAGTTCCCTAAATGGCCAAATACGACCTTGACACCATCCGTCACTCAACAGCTCACTTAATGGCACATGCCGTGTCTCGTATTTATAAGACCCATAACCCACAATTTGGTATCGGTCCTGTTATTGAAAACGGTTTTTACTACGACATTGATTTAGATGTGAAGATTCACGATGAAGACCTGGAGAAGATTGAAAAAGTCATGCAGGAAATTATCGATGAAAAACTTCCTGTTCAAAGAAAAGTTTTCACTCGTGATGAGTCAGTAGAATTCTGGAAACAAAAAAACCAACCATTAAAAGTTGAAGTGGTTTCAGGAATCCCTCAAGGTGAAGAGATCTCTTGTTATGAACAAGGTGAATTCATCGACCTTTGCCGAGGCCCTCACGTAGAAAACACAGGGCATCTTCCAAAGTTCTTCAAGCTACAAAGTGTAGCTGGGGCCTACTGGAAAGGAGATTCAAAAAATAAAATGCTTCAGCGTATTTACGCTGTAAGTTTCACAACAAAAAAGCAATTAGAAGACTACTTAAACTTCCTTGAGGAAGCAAAAAAACGCGACCACAGAAAGCTAGGAAAAGAAATGGAGCTTTTCCACTTCGACCAAATCGCTCCTGCTTCGCCTTTCTTTATGCCAAAGGGAACGACAGTTTATAACGAGCTGATTGATTTCATGAGACGCATTTACAAAAAATACGACTACGATGAAGTCATCACTCCACAAGTTCTCGACACTGAACTTTGGAAAACATCTGGGCACTACGCTCACTATAAAGACAACATGTACTTAACTCACGCTGATGAAAAGGAATTCGGAATTAAGCCGATGAACTGTCCTTGTCACATGATGATGTTCAAGCACTACAAATACTCTTACCGCGACCTACCGATGAGATACGCGGACTTCGGCCGCCTTCACCGTTTTGAAGCCGCTGGAGCTGTTGCGGGACTCACTCGCGTGCGCACGTTCTGCCAGGACGACGCCCACATCTTTATCGCCCTAAAAGACATCCAGGCCGAAATCATCAAACTGATGGACATGTTCTTTGTTTGTTATGACCACTTTGGTTTTAAAGATATTAAAGTTGGTTTATCAACTCGTCCGGAAGGAAAACTTGGTGATGACAAGACTTGGGATATTGCTGAAGAGGCGCTCAAAGGTGCACTAGAAAAATCGGGACAAGCTTTTCATATCAACGAAGGTGACGGAGCTTTCTACGGGCCAAAAATCGATATTCAAATTGCCGATGCTATCGGCAGATACCATCAGCTGGGAACAATCCAGCTGGACTTCCAACTTCCAGAGCGCTTTGATTTGAACTTCACAAACGATCAAGGTCAAGAAGAGCGTCCGGTTGTTATCCACCGTGCTTTACTAGGCTCGCTGGAGAGATTCTTCGGTGTGTACCTTGAGCACGTGGCAGGGGTCTTCCCTTTCTGGCTTGCTCCAGAACAAGCAGTGATCGTTCCTGTTTCAACTGAAAAACACTTAGAGTTCTCTAAGAACCTGGCAAGCGAACTTAAGCACATGGGCTTTAGAGTCAAAGTTGACGAAAGAAACGAGACAATGGGTTACAAAACTCGCCAGATCCAACAGTCAAAAACTCCTTTCATGCTGGTTATTGGAGACCGTGAAATGGAAAACGCTGCTGTCAGTATCCGCGGATACGGAGAGCAAGGATCAAAAAATTTAACGATTACTGAATTAAAAGAACTCTTTACAAAACTGAATCTAGAGAGAGTCCCTGCTAAGCTAAGATAATTCTCTACTAGTAAAAAAAGCGCCTTAAGGATGGGGTGAAAATTATGAGTAAAAAAAATGTGCTTCTTCTGTTTGGAGGAAGTGGTACTGAACATGAAATCTCAGTTGTCTCTTCAAAATACATAGAGAAAAATCTCCTGGAGATTGGTCTTTATAACGTCATCAAAGTTGAAATCGGACAACCGAAATCACCAAAAAACAAACCAGATAAAAATTTCTATCTAGTTAATGCCGACGGCTCTCGTGGAGAGAACGTCGAGCTTAACTTTAAGCGCGAACTAGTAGGCCCTTCTTTTAAGCAAGAAATCCACTACGTCGTTCCGTGCATCCACGGGCCCCCTGGTGAAACGGGAGAAATCCAGACTTATCTAGACCTGATCTCTCTTCCCTACTTAGGTTGTGGACCAGAAGCAAGTCTTATCAGCTTCAACAAAGTCACAAGTAAACTGTGGTTTAATGCCCTGGATATCCCAAACACTCCGTTTGAATTCTTAACCAGCATTGAAGATGCACCAAAAGCACACAAGCTCTTTGATAAACATGGCAAAGTGTTTGTCAAGGCCGCCTCTCAAGGATCAAGTGTGGGCTGTTACCAGGTCTTCAAAAAAGATGAACTGGAAAATGCACTTAAAAATGCTTTTAAATACTCTGAGTATGTCCTGGTAGAAAAAATGGTTGAGGCCCGCGAGCTTGAAATTTCAACTTACGAGTTTGAAGGAAAGGTCCACGCCAGTGTACCGGGAGAAATCAACTGTCCGAGCAGCTTCTACTCATACGAAGAAAAATACGATCCAAACTCAAAGACAACCACTGAAGTTGTCGCACCAGGATTATCTCCTGAAGTCGTAGAAAAAATGCGCGGCTACGCGATTAAGGCGTTTAAGGCGCTAAAACTTCGCCACCTATCACGCATCGACTTTTTCTACACAAAAGACGGCGAGATCTTCTTAAACGAGATCAACACTTTTCCGGGGGCCACTCCGATTTCCATGTTCCCAAAGATGATGGAAAACAATGGGCACCCTTATATTAAATTTCTCGGCGATATTATTAAAAAAGACATCCTTTAGAGAGTGAGAGCGATATGAAATTACCTATCATCAACAGTAAAGACGCTGAATTTGGAAATGACATCTTAAAAAAATACTACGCAGACAATATGATTCCTGCGGAGAAGAAGACTTACCTGACAAGACTTAAGAGCTCCATCGGGCCTTACATGGGAATTGAATCAAGCGATGGAACAACTCACTACCTGTTGGATGCGGCCTCTCAGATCGCGACACTCGGTCACGGCTTTAACCCGTCTGTTTTCTTTGGAACGGCAGAGTTCTTAGAAAGCTGGATTAACGACGCTACCACTAAAGAATTTAAAGACACTAAACTTTCATACACTAAATTCTTCAATAGAAAATTAGGATGGAAGAAAACCCACATGACCATCACTCACTCGGGGGCGGAAGCTAACGAAGTGGCCCTGGGGTACGCTTATCTTTCACGTGTAAACCCGGAAGCAAACAAAGTTCTTGCCTTTGAAGGCTCATTCCACGGGCGCATGATGGTGACTCTGGCGGCGACTTGGAACAAAAGTAAGCGCGAGCCATTTGAGTGGAAGAATTACCTTGCTGAGTACGTAAAGTACCCGGAGCTTGATGATTCAAAAATCAACGTGCGTTTTCCAGAGTTATGGAGAGAGACATGGAACGAAGCTGCCCTTAAGGACTTCATGGTTCCAAGCATGTGGCACTCAGACCCGATGGTAAAAAAAGAAATCGACACTCTTTTAAAAGTAAGAGAGCAGCTTCTTTCTAAAAAAATCTTCGCTATTTTAGTCGAGCCAATGCAATGTGAAGGTGGAGACTGTTATTCATCTGACCGCTTCCACACGGCCCTTTTATTAATGGCCAAAACATTCAAAATTCCGGTGATTCACGATGAAGTTCAAACCGGATTTCACCTGGGACGCGAGTTCTTCTGGCATAGACAATTAAACCTTAAAGGTCTAAACGGCGAACAAATTAACCCTGACTACGTTGTGTGCGCGAAAAAGGCCCAGGTAGGGATCGTACTTTCACATAAAGAAACAAAAAATATTTTTAAAGGTGAAGAGTTTTCAGTGGCCTCTCTTCTTAGAGGATACGCTCACGCTATCAGTCTTGATCAGTGCCAGCAGCGTATCTTGGATCTTGAAAAACAAGTTTATCCAAGACTTCAGGCGCTTTTAAAGAAACACTCCCAATACATCAAGAGACCGAGAATCAACGGTCTTGCTTTTGCTTTTGACGTACCAGATTCAGCGAGCATGAATAAGTTTGTCGATCTGCGCTTTAAGCACGGTCTTCTTTACTACCCGGCGGGAGCACAAACTCTGCGCTTTAGGCTCTCAACTGCTTTTGGCCCAAAAGACCTCGATTTCTTATTTGATAGATTAGATGCTATCTGCCGCGAGCTTTTCTTAAATGAGCACGCCAACCTTCCGACTCACGTTGAAACAGACGCGACTGAAGCGACAGAAAACTATGAGTGGCACGACCTTTTAATTCAAACAAAACTTGCCCGTGCACTTAACCAGAAACTGGACATCAAGGCCGTTTTTGACCGCGTGAATGCGCTCCTGTCAAAGACAGCTGAAGCGGCCCATGTAGAGTTAGTGGAAATCAATGCGACAAACTTCCTGAACTTCCGTCAGGAGATTATGAACATGCAAAAGGCCGTCTACGAACCTGCTCGCCAGACGGATATCGAAAAATTTGAACACACGGTTTTAGATAAGAGTTCTCTATGCCTTGGTCTTTTAAATAAAAAGAAAAAGCTCATGGGAATTGCTTTTGCCGGCCCTCTTCACCTCTACCCGCTTGAGCGCGGAGTGCGTGTAGACCCGAACTTCAACGACCACGACTGTCTTTATATGCTGGATTTAACCATTGATCCGAGCCTGCAAAAATCAGGACTAGGAAGAGCACTTAAATACGCTCTTTCAGCTATGGCGATTGTTAAAGGAGCTAAACGCATCCAGGGTAGAAACCGCGACCGCCTTGCCGGTGGGATGATCAACATCAACCTCTCTCTTGGTGCCGTTGAACAAAATTACATGAGAGAAGACTACCCTGATTTTGAAAACCACAGAGATGTGTTCTACTACACGACAAAAGTCGACTGGAAAAAACCACAGATTCATTTAAGCCGTGGGGTCAATATCCCGCTTTCAATTAGAAGCTTAGATAAAGCGTACTTAGATTTCCAACTTCCTTATATGGTGAACAAAGTTTGTCTTTCAAACTTCGTTTCTGAGGCCTTCTTAAAAGGAGTCAGAGATTTCCTTTCTGTTCTTCCTCAGGATCTTCGCCACGGGTACACGACATCTGGTCAATCAGAGTGTGTGGATAAAGTGGCCAAAGCGATCTGGGTAAAATCAGATGCCAAAATCAAAGAGAAAAACGTCAATAAAATGCTGACGTTTAAAAACCACTTCTTTGGAAACGGGTCAATGCTGGCGAGATCGTTAAGTTTAGAAAACGATCCGTACTTCAAGGTCACTCACCTGCCGAATCCAAACGAAAATGACTACAAAGAAGTTTTAAAATCAGTAGAAAAAGAATTCGCCACAGGAGAATACCTGGCGACATGGATTGAGCCAGTTCTACAAAAGACGATGGAAAAAGTTCCTTACGAATTCCTTCGTGGCGTAAGAGAGCTTGCGACCAAGTACAACGTTGCTTTAATTTACAACGAAACAGCTTCGCAATTCTTTAGATACTCACAAAAGCAATTCATGGCTTCGTGTTTTAATGAAATCACTCCTGATGCCGGGATGATCTACTTCTCAGGACAATCGGGAATTGCCTACACTTCAACAAAATACTTCCTGGAGCAACCACTGATGATGATCAGTACTTGGGATGGAGATGAATTCCACTTCCTAAGCTACTATCACGCGTTTAAAAACGTGATGGCCAACCTGGAAGACTACAAAGAAACAACAAAAAATTTCCACGACAAACTAATCGACCAACTTTCTCGTTATGAAATTGATGCTATTAAAGTCGACAATGGCTTCGGGTACTTCAAAGGTTCAATCCCAGGTTCAATGAGCAAAATGTTTGTGCTCAATAAAGAAACTGGCCACTACCTGATCTGCCCAAGCTTCGATGCGATGAAGGAGTATTTAGAATCATGAGCACAAATTGTATGTTCCCTTATATCAAATACCAGCCAGGTAAAACGAACTATGACTGGGGACTTTCTCACGGAGAAGAGTTCCGTACGGCCATCGGAGAATTAACAGAAATCAGGCGCAACCTGATGCTGGCAAAAAATCCGGCCCTGGCAAAAAAACTAGATGACCTGGCGATGGAGCAGTTTAATCTTTCAAAGAAGTTTGCTCCCAACATCGCCAGCGAAATTGAAGGGATCGCCAAAGGTGCGGGCCTTACACTTCCCGACCTGGTTGTTCTAAACAACTACACTGACTTTAGAGATATCATTCTTCCAGAAGAAGGCTGTTCAACTGTCCATATCCAGACTCCTGATGAAATTCTATCAGGACAGACTTGGGATATGCACAGGTCGGCCAAAAACTATATGTCGCTTATTCACGTTCCGGCCAACGACCGTCACACAGCTCAGCTAGTGCTGACACTGGTTGGTTGCGTAGGTTTAATGGGTGTGACAACCGACAATACTCTTATTGGTGTTAACAACATCAATACGGCCAATGCGAAAGCTGGTCTTATCTGGCCTTTACTTGTCAGACGAGTGCTTGAAGAAAAGAGCTTGGGTCTCATGAGAGACACGCTGATGAAGGCACCTGTGACGTCAGGACACAACTACCTGATTGCTTCTCCTGAAGGTGGAGAGCATTTAGAGATCACTCCGACTGTTGCTGAAAAAGTTTCAGGACTTCAGGCCGGACAAGTGGGAAGTGTTTTTCACACTAACCACTGTATGGGCTTTCATGTTGAAAAATTAGAAGACAAAAGCTCGATGAGTTCAACGACTCATAACCGCTGGGCGCTTCTGTCTAAGAAAACCTACAAAGTGACTGACCTGGAAGATTTTAAAAACCTTCTTTCAGACCATGATGAATTCCCTAAATCAATTTGTTCGCACTTTGAAAATGGCGCTCAAGACCCATCATTTACTTGTGGTGGTGGAGCTTCTGATTTAAAACGCGGCCACCATATCTTCTGGAGAGGATGCCCGGCCCACGATAGCGATTATCGCGAATACGAATTCTTTAACGACGGACACGATTTTAAAAAAGTGAAATAAAAATATGGAAGAATTAGAGTATCCCTTTTTCTTTACCTGGGTAAAACAAAAGAACCCTCTGCGCTTTAGTATTTCCTCTGTCGATGGTGTAAAAATCATCACCGATACAGGGCATGAACTCATTGATATGTCCTCTATCAGCTACCAGGCAAGTTTTGGTCACAACCACCCGACGATTATAAGACACTTAAAAGAACAACTTGATAATGTTCCAATGAGTGCCCCTCGAGGAATTTTTTCCGGCAAAACTGAAACAACCCATGAACTTCTCAAGTACATGGATAAAAAAGACGGAAAAATTTTTTACACTACTGGTGGTGCTGAAACTGTTGAGAACGCTCTGAAAATTGCCAGAGACATCACTAAAAGAAAAATAGTTCTCGCCAGACAAACATCGTATCACGGAGCAACTCTTGGTGCTCTGGCCGCAACCGGTGACTGGAGAAATAAGGCCCACATGATCCCAGAAAACTGGGTTGTGCGAATTCCTGAACCCCAGGAACCCGATGCCATTGCCCGCACACGCGAGATTATCCTGCAAACAGGCCCTGATAAAATTGCTGCCTTTATCTTAGAGACCATCACCGGAGGAAACGGCGTGTATGCCGGAACTCAGGAGTGGTGGGATGGCATTAGTGATCTTTGCCGTGAGTTTGGGATTCTTTTAATCATGGATGAAGTTATCTGTGGATTTGGTCGCACAGGACTTTCTTTTGGATACATGCACTACAATGTAAAACCAGATATCATCCTGTCTCTTATACACATCTGACGCTGCCGACGAAGGCTTCT
>CAXHHE010000035.1:0-15704 GCA_964016365.1 uncultured Bacteriovorax sp.
AGTCACCAAATGTGTATCGAAATAGATATGGCGGTTGAAATTATCGAAGCGGTAATCTTCAGCATCTTTTTCCTGAACCTGTTCACCGTAAGCGTAAGCCCTCTGTTCTAAATAAACTTCCTGGCACTGGTCTTCTAAAAAAATATCCAGCTTTCTTTTTGTCGCCGGGTCTTCAATGGTCATCGCCACACCGACTTCGCGAAGTCCTCCGTAAGAACTATTGGACTTCGTGAGATAGCGGTAAGGAAGATTTTTAACTTCCTCCAGGTTTACGATTTTGTAATTAAGATTTTTAGAAAACAAAGCGTGGCACTGAAGCAGAATCGGGTTACAGCGCAAAAGTGATTCATCAAACTTTTGATTTACTTCCAGATATTTCAAACAATCCGCCTTCATCAGGCTCCATTCGCGGGACTCTTCCCCTTCAATCCACATGCGATGAATCTCTGAAGAGTTTTGAATAAGGCGGTTTAAACCAGCTTTTTCTTGAACAAAATAATCAGGTTTATCGCTTTTCGGAAGTCCTTTCATAAAAACAGCAATTCCAGCACCAATTAGGACGGCACAAAGAGCTACTGGAACAATGAACCTTTTGAAATTTTTCATAAGAGATTACAATATAACTAACAATGCCCTCAAAGGAAATACACTTATGAGTTATCAAGATTGGATTAATCAAGCTTCTGAACAAAGCGATGCAAATTTAGAAACACTTTCATTTTCTGATTACATGGACGTTTTCGAAAGAAACGCAAAACTAGAATGTCGTCCAACGTATGAATATATCCGCGACATGCTTAACCACTACGGTGTTAACAGCGACGGATCATTTAAACTTTTTGGAATGAAACACCCGGACTCTCCTGCTGTTCATGGACAAGTAAAGGTGCAACAGGCACTTTACCAAAACCTGGTAAACTTCAGTGAAGAAGGATTTAACAATAAATTCATTCTCCTTATCGGTCCTAACGGTTCTTCTAAATCATCTCTGGTTAACAAGATGATCAAAGGTCTGGAGGATTACTCTGAAACTGAATCTGGAAAACTTTATTCCTTCAGCTGGATCTTTCCACTAGACACTTATGTTAAAGGCTCGCTGGGATTAACCAGTACTATCCGCGAAAGCCAACACGGAAGTTTTGCTTACCTGGAAGATAAAGAAATTTCGGCCATCATGCCAAGTGAACTAAAAGATCACCCGCTATTGTTAGTTCCAAAGGAGCATAGACAAAAACTTATTGAAGAAGCGCTTAAAGGCGATGAAAGACTTCTGGCCTCAATCAGAAAATCTTATCTATACCGCGGAGACCTCTCAAAAAGAAACCGCATGATCTACGATGCCCTTTTAAAAAATTACAAAGGGAAACATCAGGAAGTGTTAAAACATATCCGTGTTGAAAGATTCTCAATCAGCAAGCGTTACTCAACTGCTGCTGTGACAATTGAGCCTCAAATCCATGTTGATGCTCGCATGCAACAAATCACTATGGATAAACGTTTAGCAAGTCTTCCACCAAGTCTTCAGTCGTTAAATCTCTTCTCTCTTCAAGGTGAAGCTGTCATGGCCAACCGTGGAGTGCTTGAGTACTCTGACCTTCTAAAGCGTCCACTTGATGCTTACAAATACCTTCTGATGACAATGGAGACGGGTTCAATCAACCTGCAAGGGATTTTAACTGAGCTGGATATTTTCTTTATCGGAACTTCAAATGAAATCCACCTTGCAGCTTTTAAGCAGCACCCGGACTTCAACTCATTTAAAGGAAGATTCAACTTCATCACTGTTCCTTACCTTCTCGATGTAAAACATGAAGAGAAAATTTATGCAGAACAAGTTGAAGGAATTAAAGACCGCTCTCACTTCTCGCCTCACGCTCTGAATGCTCTTTGCTTCTTTGCCGTGATGTCACGCTTAAGAGTTTGTCAGACCAAAAACTATAACGATAAAAAACTGGCGAACATCGCTACCAACCTGAACCCTCTTGAAAAAGCTCTTTACCTTGCTGGCATGGAACTTCCAGAGAAGCTGGACGTTGAATCAAAACAAATTTTAAAACAAGGTTTTGATGAAATCGTGAATGAATACGTTAACGACAGCTTGTACGAAGGAAAGTTTGGTCTTTCTCCTCGCGATGTTAAACACATCGTCTTCAGGCTTTCTTCGCTTCATAAAAATGTGACGTTCGTAGAAGTGCTTGAGTATCTTCAACATTTAATCCAAAAGAAGAGTGAATACGACTTCCTTAACATGGCCCCTCAAGCGGATTACCACAATCCTGCTCGTTACTTAGAGCTGATTAAAGAGCATAACTTAAATAACTTTGACCGTGAGCTAAGAAGTGCTCTTGGGCTTGTGGACGATCGTTCATATGAAGACTACATCCGCCGCTATATTGAAAACATCAATGCTTTAAATAAAGGCGAAAAAATCAAAAACACGGCAATGGGTAAATTCGTAGACCCGGATGACTTCTTCATTAAAGAATTTGAAGCAGCTATCGGTCTAAAAGAAGACTCAAAAACATTCCGCTCTCACCTTCTGTCAAAACTTGGAGCTTACTCTCTGGATAACCGTGGTAAAACTCTGATTTACACTGACGTTTTCCCTGATCTTGTAGACCGTCTACAAGAATCTTATAGAAGTGAGCAAAAGAAGATTATTCAAAACATTTCTCGCAATATTGTCTTCTTTGAAGCAGAATACGCCAAAACATTAGGCCCAGGACAAAACTCACCTCTTTCTGATGAAAACAGAAAGTTAATTAAGTCTGTCCTATCGAATTTAGAAAACCGCTTTGGCTATACTGAGGGAGCTGCGATGTCGTTAGTTAAATTCCTAATCAAGGAACGCTACTAGACTTTGCACCTTTTTTGAAATGACTGTAATTCATAAAATTTACCGAGATGATCTCTTCGAAGTCCGCCATATGGCGGACGAAGAGCACGATGGCATGAGGCTGGATCAGTTTCTTGGCGTCTATTTAGAGTCGTTCTCACGTGAGATCATCAAAAAGAAAATCAAAAGCGGTGAAATTGAAATCGTAGGTCGCCCCGGCACTCATAAACCCTCAAGCCCTATTCACCACCGCGACGAAATCATCATTAAGTTTTACAAGAGCCAATATGAAGATGAGTACTGGAAAGGAAAGAAACTGGATCTTCAGACAACTCCAGATATTGTTTATGAAGACCAGGACCTAATCGTTATTTCCAAGCCAGCTTTTATGTCCACTCACCCGGCCGGAAGACATTTATTTAACTGTGCCACTGTCTTCTTTGAAATGAAATACAATCATACCATTCACTCTCTTCACCGCATCGACCGTGAAACATCCGGCATCTTAATGCTGGGAAAAAATCCTAAGATGGCAACTGAGATGATGGAGCGCTTTGAAGATGATGATGTTAAAAAGTGTTATCTTTTTATCGCGAAAATTACAGATGACTTTAAACACCAGGATTATTTTGTGGCCAATGAGCGCATGGGAAATCCTGATGAAGGCCTAAAGCGCATTTTAGTTCAGTCTTATCCGGAAAACTCTTTAGAAGGAAAACATGCTCGCACGTTCTTCTATATTCTGGAAAAAAACGATGACTACGTCATTGGAATCGCCTGCCCGCAAACAGGACGCCAGCATCAGATCCGTGTTCACGCCAAGGCCCATGGCATTCCTCTCATTGGAGATAAACTCTATTTAGGAAGCTATGAAATGTTCCAGCGCTTCAAAGATCATCTGGCCACGGAAGAAGACTTTGAAGAAATGCAGCTTCCTCGTCACGCCCTGCATGCTATCGCTCTAAAAATCCCATACAAGGGTGAAGAAAAGCTTTTTATTACCAAAATTCCTAATGATCTTCGCGAATGGATTGAACAAAAAACTCCGTTTAGGCCTTCTGAAATTGAAGAAAAGATTCAATTAACCGTAAAAAAATACTACAATAGTTTCTAAATGAAGAAACTTCTGGTTCTCGCTTCACTCCTTTCAATTGTGATTTCACTCTCGCTGTCATTTTCATGTGAGAAGGGATACTTTTGTTGTGAAGAAAGACACTCTTCTTCAAGCCAGTGTTCTGTCTGTGGCACAACACCAGAGACGGCCTATGACATTAAATCCATTCCTCATCTTTTTTTCTTTAAGCCTACTTTTTTAAGACAAATATTTTTTCAACTTATCCACACAGAAGAAATGAACTTTATCCCCGCGGTCGATCGTCCCCCCATGGCGCTAGCTTAATTTTTTTTAATTATTGCTACACATACTCAGGATTTTTATGAAATTTAAAGATAACTTCACGCTTATATACTTCGCGTGGCTAGTGAACATCGTGTCCTTTGCTGGATCAATATACTTTAGCAATTTTATGATGTTGCCTCCGTGTACCCTTTGCTGGTACCAGCGCATCTGTATCTTTCCGCTAAGTATCCTTATGGCCGTAGGATTCTTGAAAAAAGATGAAAATGTTTTTTCATACACGATTCCATTAGTCAGTATTGGATGGATTATCTCTCTTTACCACAACCTGCTTTACTACAAGATTATCCCTGAAGCGATTAAGACCTGCACCAGCGGAGTCTCTTGCACTAGTAAACAGATTGAGTTTTTAGGATTTATCACCATTCCACTCATGGCATTCACAAGTTTAACTATTACACTTACTTGTCTAATTCTCTTTTACAAAAACACAAGGAAATCACACTCATGAAAAAAGATATTAAATTTATTCTTCTACCTATTGCTGCAATCATCCTTTTTGCTGTTACTCTTTGGTATGTTAACGGGAAAAAAGAAGAAGAAATCACAACAGCAACACCTCCTCAAGCTACACTTTTAAGAGAAGGCAACTACACGAAGGGCCCAGCCTCAGCGAAAGTAACAGTCGTTGAATTTTTTGACCCTGAATGCGAAGGTTGCGCAGCTTTTCACCCAATTCTTCAGAAAGTTATTTCTGAGTATCCTAACGATGTTCAACTTGTCGCTCGCTACATGCTTTTTCACGGGAACTCTCACTTTGCAGCTCTTGCGCTTGAAGGCGCTGGGAAGCAAGGGAAATTCTGGGAAATGTACAACTTCATGCTAGAGAGACAAAACGAATGGTCTCACCAGAAAGAACCAGTGAACTCTATTTTTGAAAAGTTTGCCAGAGAACTTAACCTTAATATCGAAGAGTTCAACAAGTCGTATGAAGACATCACTTTCAAAGCGGCCCTGGCCAAAGATATGGCCGATGGTCACCAATTGGGAGTTCAAGGAACACCAACATTCTTCATCAATGGAAAAATGTTAATGAGACTGAGCTATCAGGACTTGAAAGAAGCAATCGAATCTGAATTAAAGCGCTAGTCTATTTCATGGTGCAGTTTATAACTGCACCTTCTTTAACCATCCTGCCACATGAACCAGTCCTAACATAATAGGTACTTCTACAAGGGGCCCGATCACAGCGGCAAAGGCCGCTCCATGATTGATACCAAATGTTGCAATGGCCACTGCAATAGCAAGCTCAAAATTATTAGAGGCCGCGGTAAAGGAAAGAGTTGTCGACTCAGAATGACTTGCCCCCATCTTTTTACTTAGAAAAAAGGAGAGAAGAAATATAACGACAAAATAAATTAAAAGTGGAATTGAAATTCTTATCACATCAAAGGGAAGCTCGATAATTTTATCGCCCTTTAAAGAAAACATCACAACAATTGTAAAAAGCAAGGCTACTAAAGCGAGCGGTCCAATTTTGGCGGCAACATGCTCTTCATACCATAGCTCCCCTTTGTTTTTTACAAAATAAAATCTCGTCAAAAATCCTGCAATAAAAGGTACTCCAAGATAAATTCCTACATTTTTAGCAATCTCAATCATCGAAAAATGAACTTCCAGTCCATGCTCTCCAAAAAATTCGGGCAAAAAAGTAATAAAAAAGACCGAATAGAGAGGGAAAAATAATATCTGAAAGACGGAATTGAAAGCGACTAGTCCGGCACAATACTCTCGATTACCATTGGCCAGGTCATTCCAAACCAAAACCATGGCAATACATCTGGCCAGTCCTATTAAAATCAATCCGAGCATATAATCAGAGTGACCTTGTAAAAAAATCAGGGCCAAGAAGAACATGAGAAACGGGCCAATCACCCAATTCTGCACTAAAGATAAAAAAAGAATTTTTTTATTTTTAAAAACTCTTCCAATTTGCTCATATTTTACCTTTGCAAGTGGAGGATACATCATGACAATAAGACCTATGGCAATTGGAATTGAAGTCGGGCCATAACTCATATTTTGTATTTGAGTTGAAAATTCCGGAATAAACCTGGAGATCAACACTCCGATGGCCATCGCTATAAAAATCCATAGCGTCAGGTAATTATCAAGAAGAGATAATTTTCTCATTTCATTACCTCGTTTTTACAGCATTGCCATTGAATAGCTCTTAAGGTATTCGGTCTAAAAATCAGCAGTATGCCAAGAGAGAGATATTGTGCAGCCATTAGTCTACCTTCAGGTTCTTAACAAATTCACGAATTTCATCTCTCACCCGGCGGTATTGCGATAAAACTTCTTCCTCGTTACTCATTCCGAGGGTAAGTTTAGGAGGATCGTCAAATCCCACATGAAGAACTTTGCAGCTCCCCGGGAAGTAAGGGCAATGCTCATTCCCATGACCACAAACAGTATAAACAAGGTCAAATTCAATAGGAGCAAGCTCCTCAAGTGTTTTAGAGCTCTGATGAGTTATATCGACTCCAGCTTCCCCCATAACAGCAATCGCCCTTTTATTCATTCCATGTTTTTCAATCCCGGCCGAGTAAAAATCATATTTATCGCCGTGGAAATGGCGGGCCCACCCTTCGGCCATTTGAGAGCGGCATGAATTCCCTGTACAAAGGAAAAGAATTTTTAATTTTTGTTTTTTCATTAACAGCACTTTTTCCCTAAAGAATTTGTCGTTGAGCAAAGAGATTGCTTCGGTGAGATTGGTAACTGTTCATGGACGTAGAAAATCTCCCATGAGTTCCCATCAGGGTCTTGAAGCCAGATTTTATCTTGTCTAGCAAAACAGCACTCCGTATTTTCTTCGATTTTAGAGATTACTCCTCTTTCCGTCAGAAGATTTTCCCAAAGAGTAATGGCCTCAGCAGATTCGACTTCGATCCCAAGGTGATTAACTTTGCTGATCTCTCTATTGCCCCCTGACTGCATAGTAAAATTCAAGGCCGGAGACTTTAAATCAAACTTGGCATAGTCCTCAGTCATCTTTTGAGGTTTTACACCAAAGACTCTTTCATAAAACTTTACGGATTCGGCCACATTGGAAACATTGATTGATAAATGAGCTCTCATGATTTTCTCCCTATTAACATTTGCAACTAGCATCGAAACAATCCATAACCCGGTACTGCTTCATTTCTGCGCTTCCCACATCACAGGCACGACAGAGATCCTGCAATGATTTTTTAATCTGCATCAGGTCTGCAATCTTCTGGTCAATTTCTTCGATTTTGTTTTCGGCCTTAACCTTTACCGTCGCGCAGGTCGCACGGGACTTTTGGTTCATTTCAAAAAGATCCTTAATCTCTTTTAATGTGAACCCAAGGTCCTTAGCACGTTTAATGAAATTTAAGCGCAAGGCATGGTCTTCGTTATAATAACGATAGCCATTGGCCCTTTTGGCGGGCTCTTTTAAAATCCCTTCGCGGTGGTAGAAGCGGATCGTCTCTGGATTGATGTCGACAAGTTCAGCTAGTTTTTTGATTGTTATATCTTTCATATAACAATAATAAACCCTGTAGTATGGTACAGGGTCAAAACATTTTTTTAGATATTTTCAGGTGTGTTTTTCCGAGCCTTTGCATTTTCAAAGTCGGCGACTTTGGCATCAAAGTAATTCACTCCAGTCTTTACTAAAGAGATTGTGGCCAACAAAAAACCTGTTCCCACGACTAAAAAAATCATGCTCGCGCCGATTAAAATATTCTTTCTCATCTTGGGATCTATGCGCTGAAACTTTTGATACAAATAAGACCAGTTGCTCTTAACTTCTAATTCTTCATTGTGTTGATTCATTATTTAAAGGTACGGGAGGATGGAATTTATTAAAAATCGAAAATTGCGAAGTTTTAGAGTGTTTTTTTCAAATAATTCAAAACGCCCCAGGGACCAACATTGTCTTCACCTGTAAGAATCGTCGTCGGTTTGTACTCGAGTCTATCAATCACAGCGGAAATATTTGCCACTCCCACTGAGTTTTTGAATGATTTAAACATCGTCTGGTCATTGAGTGAGTCACCAAAGAAAACACAATCTTTAGCGTCGGTTTTTTTAGCGGCAAGGTAATGTTGAACAGCTTTGTACTTAGAGACTTCTCCACACCAGAAATTCAGGTGAACATTCGATGTTGAGAAATTGATTTTTTCTTCGCGAAGATAGTCTTCGATGTGATGGAAAAGTGTACCGTCTTGTAGGTCATGAAGTTCAATCGCTCTATCTGTCTTTCTTCCGAACGAATCTACAGAAAGAGGAACATTCGGGAACTTCTTTTCAAAGCTCACACAGAAATCTGCCAGGCGTTTTACTTCTTTTTTAGAAATCAGGCACTCTTCAGTGATAAATTTCCCAGAGCGAGAGACGATCGCCCCCCCACCTTCAACGATAACGTCAGTTAAGAATGGGAAGTGAGTTAAAAGGAAATGCCCCCATGAAAGAGAGCGGCCAGTGACGATAACCAAAGGAACTTGTTTTTTCTCCAGGTGAGAAAGAACATCAAAAAAAATGGGACCCAAACCTTCTTTGTAAGTTAGAGTCCCATCAAAATCGCTAAAAACAATTTTAAACATAATGAATTATTCGATCGGGTAACCAAATCCTACGAACACCGCTGTGAAGCTGTCTTTTAGACCAATGATGGCTTCAGCGTTTGCCGTGATTGGCTTGTTAGTGATTAGGTTCTCAGCTGGGATCACCCCAGAGACACCAATGTTTGCACTAAGAGTTGTTTCATAACGGTTTCTTTTACCATCAAGGCTGATTCCGTATGGAAGTGAAAGATATGGGAAAGCTTCGTTCCCCCAGAAGCTGAAACCTTTTGAAACAGTTGGAGCAAGTCCAATGATGTTTCTTCTTGTTCCGAATTCTTTTGAGTTCTCAAGAAAAGCTTTGATTGAAGTACGTGGTTGGATATCGTAATCAGGAAAAAGCTCGTAATCGTAACCAGCAAATAGTCTTGCTGAACGCTCACCACCTGAAATCCCTAAACCAGCATCAATTGATGAAAGTTCGTTTAGTTTTTGAGTGTATCTTGCCTGAAGCCCAACACCGCCACCGTTAGAAACGATACCAGTCACCTCAGCTGAAAGTACTTTTTTGTCTTCTGCTAGTGGGAAAGTCGAAATCCCCATCCCATAACCAAATGCTGCACTAGAGCCCAGTCCTACTGACAGAGTTAAGGCCAAAAGTGATAATCCTTTTAAATTCTTCATGTTTACCGTCCTAAATAAGCATAATGTCATTTAATTAATTTAATAGCACAAAAGATAAAGAGTCAAAATTTAATGGGTAAAAACTACAATAAGCCCCAGATATGAGAACATTTCCGTTGACTGTATGGGGTGATGCCCCTATAAATGTCCTACGAAAATATGGTGGCTGTAGTTCAGTCGGTAGAGCACTAGATTGTGATTCTAGGTGTCGTGGGTTCGAGCCCCATCAGCCACCCCATTCTTCTCCAAAATTAGAATGGTTCGTTTTAAATTCACGGTGAAAAACTTCGCAAGAAGCAATCATATTAAGGCCCGGTCAACCCACCGGGCTTTTTTTTGCCTAAAATTTTAAATGAACATTTGAAACTCTTCTTGGTCCACAACTTAACCACTAAATTCATGTCCTAAAAATACAAGTCAAAATCTTATCGCTTAAAATTATAAGCAGTTCAATTCTACAGCTGTTAGAGTAAGTTGCCCAGATGGTGGAGTAGATTGAGTAGTAAGTTCGCTATAAGGTGCCAAAAAAACCAGTGGAGTAGTTAGCTGCTGTCCATCCATCAGGGGCGGTACCTGACAAGACCGAACTCGTGACTGGCAAGCCCATATCACCATTTACAAATGTTGGGCATGAAGGATCTGTATGGGTGATAGGGTGATCATCACAGATCAGGATCTTCTTCAACGTCTCAACCATGCCTTCTCCAAAATGACAACCTCTTAGCCTATTTCTACGTCGCCCGGAAGTTTTTACAAAAGTAAGTCTTCCTCAATTTCAAACGGTATAAGAGATTCTATTAAAACTTTTAAAAGCTTTAGTGTATATGAAATACGCAAACTGCCATAAAAATCTTAAAAAGGAGTCTCTTATGAAAGCAATCGTTGTAGGTTTAGTTCTTCTTTCAAGCTCAGCATTCGCTCGCGACAGCCAGTGGTCACTTTGTAAAACAAGCACAATGATTTATGAAGAAAAAGAAACTCTACTACTTAATAGATATGAGCACAGAAGTAATGATGGAATGGGCAGAACAACTGACCTAACATTAATCTTTGGTGGGCATCTTCTAACAGGTGCTTTTGATTCAACAGAAGTAGACACAGGTGCAGTCACTCTATCATCTGAAACATCATCTTTTACCGGCACAATCCTGCTAAAGAATAATGCTGTTCAATTAAGAGGAACTTTGAGTCTGGATGGAGCTGAAACTCCACTCGCTTCTAACTTCAGATGTGAAGTTCTTAGAGATTAATTTTTACCTAAACTAAACGGCCCATCTCTGGGCCGTTTTTCTTTACCCCTATCGCTTGTAAATCGCTTTTAATTTTAATTCACCTGATTCATAAACCAATTCACTAATTGATGAAACCTGCCTCACTCCTTCAGCCGTCTTTTCTTGGAATAGAAGATATTTAAAAGCCTGGGCAATCGCATATCGAACTTCCTCCAGATTCATTCCATCTGACGAAACCACCGCTTTTGTTTCAATTCGTTTAATTGTATCAAGGACACTCTCACCTGTTGTCAGCATAACTCCTATGCAATTGCTTCTTACCATTTCCATGAAAGGCATCAACTCAGGCCCTACACAATCAGAGAGCACCAGGTAGTCAGCGCGCATTCTTTCGGCTACGCCGATGAGATCAATCATCTCACTAGCTTTCTGAGTCTGGGATTGGATGCGGCAGACATGAGGCCTCTTAATAAGTAAGTCGGGAATTCTTTCTAAAGTCACAACTCTATTTGGCTGTGGGATTCCATTTACCAACAAATTGAGCATCGTCGTTTTTCCCGATCCCATATTTCCTGCGACAATGAATCCTTTGTTGGAAGCAAGCATCTTTTCAATCACATTTTTTCCTTCGGAATCAAGAGCTTTAAATCTAATGAGATCATCAAACGTCAGGTCTTGAATCGGAAGTTTAGTAATAACAATACTTGGTCCTTTAATCGCGAGTGGCGGAAGAACGATCGCGACTTTAGTGTATTGATCCAGGTTAAAAAAGTAAGAGAGCTCTTCAGACTTCTTTTTCTTTTGATGAAAGGCCAGGAGTCTCGTCACAACTTGATCCAGTTCAGTGCTCTTTTTAAAAACCTTATCAAGCATTACCATCTTTCCATTATCAATATAATAAACTTCGTTATAAGCATCAACGACCAGCTCCCATACATTCTTTAAGCTAAAAGCACTCCATAAAGGGCCAAGTAGTGATTTCATTTCAGCTGATGGGTCTTTTTTAGCTTTGGTTGCCATAGTGTCCTCCTGTTGATGTGACACTAGCTTACAGGATGACTGGATTGAATCCACCTCGGGAATCCCCTAGGATAAGATTAACCACTTGTTATTAATGGCATTTCTAACAGCTTCGGTCCTGGTTGAAGACTCGGTTTTTGTGAAGATCGATTTCAAATGAAACTCGATAGTCTTTTCTGAGAGGTTAAAGGCTGAGGCGATCTCTCTGTTGGTGTAGCCCTGAGAAACGTGAAAAAGAACCTCTTTTTCTCTCGCTGTCAGAGGGCTATCTGCAGAGGGAGAATCATTGAGAGAAACCACCAGCGATTCAAGAGAATTGGCCACTCTCATAAGGGCCAATTCAGGGCGCGGGCCCCTAGAGTGCAATCTGCACTCTTTTGAGAGCCTCTTTAATTCATTTAAAAGTGTTTGGATATTGTCCACGCTCAAATCATAGTGAAATAATCTATTCCTATCAAGCAATTCTGATATTAGAGACTAATCACAGACTTGCATCTCTTCTAAACACATTCGCAATTCCCTACCAAAATACACAGTGACATCGTGTCCCTGACTCTCGAGTACAGTTTCATTTTGAAGACCATATCAACTCCGATCTTTTTTCCTTTTGTTTAAAGTTCATAGAATTTTTTGCCGTAGAGACTGCATAAGTTGGCACGCCTTCTTTGCATTCGATGACATCAATCGAATTTGGTTTTTACTAACCTCTACACAAAGGAGCTTCACGATGAAGCATGTCTATCTCGCATTGTTTATTGCTTTAAATATTTTTTCTACTAACTCTCATGCATTCGGAGCAAAGAGACCAAGTGTACCAAGCTCTGGCTCGGGAAGTTCAGGTGGATCATCAGGTGGAGGGACAACAACTCCAACCACACCTTCAACTGGAGCAGCTTTTAGTTCTCCTTGGAATCAAAGTGATACGTCAATCATCATTGATGCCTACGAAGGAAATTCGATCGACTGGGACAAAATGGCAAAAGACAAGAAAGTGGCAGCAGTCATTCACCGATCTGGAATGGGAATGAAAATCGACTCTCAGTATAAGGCACGCAAAAAAATTGCTCTTGAGCGCGGATACCTGTGGGGAGCATATCACTTAGGAACGAGAGGAAACACAATAGCGCAAGCTGATTTCTTTTTGTCTCTAGTGCAAGATGAACCAAACACCCTGATGGTCCTTGACCTGGAAGACACTGGTGCCAGCAACTTTATGAGTGTTGATGAAGCCGTTGTCTTCATGAACTACGTTTATGAAAAAACAGGACGTGTTCCAGTTGTTTACGCTAACCATGCAACGACAACTCTTCTTAACTCAAAAGTAAAAAACCAACCACTGTTTCAAAGATCAAAACTTTGGTACGCTCGTTTTAAATCTAATGTCACAGATTTTCCTGCTGGGATTTGGACAAACTACTTCATGTGGCAGTTCTCTAGCGAGATCAACTGTACCTCAACTGGGTCGTGCTTATACAATGTTCCCGGAACGAAGTATGATATGGATGTGAACGTTTATTACGGATCGCCTACGGATTTAGCGCTTCAATGGAATAATGATTAAGAAATAAAAAAGGCCCGGTTTCCCGGGCCTTTTTTTATTATCTGTATTGAGCAGCTAGTCTGTCTAACACCGGAACAGGAATTTCTTCTCCGTCACGGATAGTTTCATATTGTCCCATTACTGCATCATAGAATTCATCAAAACGATTTGGATGAACACCTGAAGCGTATGCAGTAGAAAGAACTGAATACTCTAGTTCTTGCTCTGAAACGTGATCGATCATTAGATCGATTAGGTCCATAAGTGACCAACCAGCAATTGCTGGATCCATATCTGGGTCTTGTGATCTTAAAAATTCAATAATCGTTCTTCTTTCCATTTCCATGTTTCAATCCTTTGAAAAATTTCTGTATTGATACGTCTATTTTAATCAATTTTTGGAAATTGAGTGATCTTTCTTTTAAGATTTTACCTGAGCAGGACGTTCAAGTAAGGCCAGCTCTCTATCAAGGTTTGCTTTTATTCTACTTGAGACAACTTCGTTGATGCGTTCGATTGAGGCTTTATCTCCAGGGATTAATGAAAAAGCTTCTTTATAGGAAAGCCCTAGCCCCATAAGCATTTGCACTTTGAATGAGCCGAAATTCTGTCCACCGTGTTCTGCGATTTCTCGAACCGTCTTTTCTGCAACCACTGCTGCTTCTGCGTAATTCCAGTCCGGGCTCTCCCAGTAATACTTCCCCTCTCTTTTTTCAAAAAGTTTATAACCCCATTTTTCCGAATCCATCTGAAACTCAGATTGCCATGGAGAGATGTCACTTTTTTTATTAATGCTTAGAGGTTCAAAACTTTTACAGTGAACAGGAAAACCCGGCGCCCTTACAATATCGGCCCATTTTTGAAATTCTTCTTTGGTATCGTAAGGAAGGCCAACAATAAAACCGGCAGCGGTATTAACTTCATCTCCCCAAATCTCTCTAAGATCGTAGAGCGTTTTAAGTGTGCTCTCTCTTCCAAATCCCTTGCCAATCACTTGGGCGGATTTATCATTTAATGTTTCGATCCCAAAAAAAGCACCTCTTAGTCCACTATCTAAAAGTCTTTTCCAATAAGCGCGCTGCTTATCGAGTAAGTCCAATCTGAAATAACCTGTATATTGAATTTTAAAAGGAAGATTTTCTACAATACCTAAAAAGTATTCCAGTTTTTCCGCATCTTCATTAAAAGTGTCATCGGCCAGAATATAATTTTGAATTCCAAAACGTTCATAGTTATCGATGAATTCTTTTTCAAGAATAGGGCCTGGCTTTATATATTCATTTGCTTTTCTGCCATTTAAAGGAAAAGAGCAGAATTTACATTTAAACTTGCAGCCTCTTGAGACTTCAATGGTCATAGTTTCATTGCGATGAATGACATCTGTCTCGTGATACTCAGTGGAGTAATCATTATTAAAAGTATTGTCTGAAATATAAATATTGCGTCCGTCTACAACGCGTCTAAATTTTTTTAGAGAATGGATATCTGTAGCAAATTTCGTAATAAGTTGATCGCCGTAACCAAGAGCAACATGATCGAAGAAACTGAAAATTTCATCATTGCTATTTCCTCCTCCGGCCACGAAAGGGATATGAGGGAATTGCTCTTTTTTCTCTTTAATAAGATCTAAAAGTTCCTGGGCATATTTATTTCGAAGAGAGCTTGTTCCAGAATAACGCGCTCGAGCTACCATAAATGTTGTAGAAAGTGCGACAAGTTTCGTCTCTTTAGTCACATAACGCTCTACAATTTGTCTTTGAATCTCTGGAGGGTAATCGGTTAATCCATAAAGGACCTTTGTAGAAAGACCTGCCTTTCTACAAATTGAAGCAAGACGATACACTCCAATGGTACGAATCCAGATTTGATGTGGTGAAATATCAGAGAAAAGTACTACGTCCATGAGGGAAAAAATGCTAGCTCAGTAGGGTGTTATCTTCAATCAAACTGTCACAGAAAGAAAATTGTCACAGTAGTTGTTTTCTCACTTAAAAGCCAGTGCGCGTTGATTCTTACATCACTTTAACATTAAACAATAAACGTATTTGCGCCAAATCATTAATTACAAGTATTGTTCATAACAAAGTTTTATAAATCAAAATGATTGGACAAAAATTTCTTGTTGGATAAAATCTTGCTTTAACAACTAGGAGTAAATATGAAATTTTTAATCTCTTCACTTCTTCTGATCGCATCTGTTTCTGCTTTTGCTGGCCCTGATTGTACAAAAGAGCCAAAAACAAAATGGCAGGACGAAAAAAAATTCCAGGAAAAACTTGTAGCTGACGGTTACAAAATTAAAGTTTTCAAAGTCACAAAAGGAAACTGCTACGAAATTTACGGATGGAACAAAGAAGGTAAGAAAGTAGAAATCTACTTTAGCCCTGTTGATGGTTCTAAAGTAAAAGAAGAAATCAACTAATGAGTTCTTCTAAAAAGA